>CAMRBT010000084.1 GCA_947040475.1 uncultured Brevinema sp. | reverse complement strand
TCATCTACAATTTGTAAGCCTACCCCTACAGATTTACTAAGAATATCTAGAGTCTCTAAGGAAAACTCTTTAATTTCTACTGATGATTCTGCAGCACCAAATAAGGACATATCTTCATCTTTGTCTGAGGTTGCTCCTTTTGCATGAGCTAGTTCTTTTAAGAGGGAATATAATTCTAATTCTTGTAATTTATCTATAAATTTGGGAGTCGTCAAATGATTGATTGTAAGAATTTCTTCACTAATATTAGGAATATCTACTTCTAAATCATCTTTTAGATAAATTAAATCTAAGCTCATAAATCCATTTTCTTTACTTTCTTCTAGTTTTTTAGCTAATGTTGGCTTTACAGATTCTAGATTTTCATAGATGTTTTTTAAGCTATGAAATTCATTAATGAGCGTGATGGCACCTTTTTCGCCTATACCTTTTATCCCTGGGATGTTGTCAGAGGCATCACCTAAAATTGCTAAATAATCTGGGATTTCTTCTGGGTAAACACCTTTGTGTTCTTTGACCCCTTCTCTGTCTAAAATTTTTGTACCATCGGGAGAATTTTTGTCTGGAAGGGCAACGGTAACGCCTTCCTCCACTAATTGTAATAAATCTTTGTCTCCTGTAAAGATAATAATTTCGTATTCACCTTTATATTTTTTTACTAAAGATGCAAGCACATCATCTGCTTCATGACCGGGCACGGTAATTCCAGGAATTTCCGCACATTCTAGACATTCTTTGGCAAGAGGCATTTGAGCAATTAAATCTGGTGGAGTTTCTTTACGAGTAGCTTTATAGTCACTATAAGCTTTAGTACGTTCTAAGGTAGATCTAGGAACATCAAAGGCTGCAACAATACTATGACAAGGATATTTTTTGATAAGGTTAAAGAGCATTCTCAAAAACCCAAATACGGCACTAGTAGCTTGACCAGATTGGGTATAAAGAGGATTCCGCATCATCGCATAATAGGCTCTAAAAAGTAATCCCGAAGCATCAACTAGTATTATTTTTTTCTTCATTGTGTATTTCCTTATAAGAGATGATCTCTAAAATAGTATAGCATATTTTATTTATTATGAGAATAAAACACATAGTCTTTAAAAGAAGAAAAGGATACAAAAAAAATTGTACCCCCTCCGCAAAAGATGTGACTAAATTTGGTAAGGCTGGTTTGATAGGATACTTATAGAAAGGTATTTTAGAGACGAGGTGTATAAAATACACTCATATGAAAAATACA
Source organism: uncultured Brevinema sp. (assembly GCA_947040475.1). Taxonomy (GTDB): domain Bacteria; phylum Spirochaetota; class Brevinematia; order Brevinematales; family Brevinemataceae; genus Brevinema_A. The sequence continues at coordinate 5,566 of CAMRBT010000084.1, read as the reverse complement.
CAATTCTGTTCTAAAAGACAATGTAAAAGACAAGATAAATAAGCACCATTTTCCAGAAAAAAAACGAGGTGGCTGAGGAATAGCCACTCTCGTCTAACTCACCAAAATGAGTTTTGCAATTGGGAGGGATAAAATATTTTATATAAAATATAGTTTACTTTAATATATCGGAATTTGAATATTTCAAACTTAAGTAAAAATTAAAAAATAATTATTTAAATAAAAAAACTCTCCAAAATATGGAGAGTTTTTTTGTTTTTTAGTTTTTATAATACTTAAATGCCAATACCCGCTAAGGAACTATTAACAAGCTCTAAAGCTTGTGCTTGAATTCTATCATGTTGTTGTTGGTTTTGTAAAGAACGAGCTTTTCGTTGTGGGGAATTATCTAAGCCTATAGTCATATTTAAATAGTATTGATCACTAACAAAGAAATTAAAATAATTTTCTCTATAATAAGCAAAATCCATTCTGAACCATTTCCAACCTACTCCTACACCACCAGTGATAAAGGTGTCATACATACCAACACGAAGATCTAAAAAGTTAAACAATTTAACTTCTGAACCAACTCTCATTTTGTTGAGCCATGATTCATGTTCGTTTAAGGAATCTTCAAATTCTACATAAACTCCAACTTCTTGAAGAAAATTGCTATTAAAATAAAATCTATAAGAAGCACCAAAATCTAAGGACATATCAATTTTAGAATCTGACATTCCACCACTGACTCCATCTGAGTTTTTCCAATAATAGCCTGTAGAAAAAGCATCACGAAGAGAAACACCAAAAATGAAGTTTTCTATTCTTAAAGCTGCTCCAAAGTCAGAGGAAATACTACCAGCTTGATAAACTTGGTCAGTAATATTATTAAAAGTATCACCTAATTGATCTATAGGAATATGATCGTCTCCAGTAGAAATTTTGAAACGTTGGGAAAATCGTACCGTAGCTCCAAAAGATAAACCAGAAACATCATCAAGAAAAGAAAAAGGGATCCTATAACCATAAGCTAAGTTTACCGTGATTTCTGCTGTTGCATCAAATTTTGCTTTTGGCAATAATGTTTTAATCAAATTGGGATCATTTCCTACTTCTGTAGCGAAATCTTTTATATCTTGATCTGTTAGACCTGCATTAGTAAAATCATTACCAAAATATTTATTAATAATATCTTCAATTTGTGCTTGTGTAGGATTATCACCAAGACCCGTAATCTCTGAACCTGCTTTAGCAAGATCATTCAAGCTTACATCAATACCATTTTGAGTTAAAATATTATCTGGATTTTCAATGATAGACATACCTGCTTCGGAAGAGGTTGTTGTCCAAAAACCAAATCCTTTACCCATATAACCTAAACTTAATGGTCCATTAGCAGATATTTTTGGGGCTTTACCTATTAAACTATCATAATCAATAGAATCAAAACCTTGAGTTCCTCCAGCAACACCACTGACATCGTTTAATAATTTAAACATCTCGGGATTCATAGACATGCCTAAAGAGAGAAAAGGAGCAATATCATGGTCAGCCATGAGCCCTAAAGCAGCAGGATTATGTATAGCTGAGAAACTATATCCTATTGTCGATACACCAACACCACCCATACCCATAGAAACAGCGTCTTTATAAAGACGTCGTTCTGTAGAATTGGAATAGACAGTGGTCGTCAATGATAAACAAAGACAGCCTAGTATAGCCATTATATTCTTTTTCATTAAATACTCCTATAATGTACCTATTAAAGTACATCTTTACTGAGCAATATTAAATTATTATAAATTGCTAATAATAAAAAATTAACAATGATATATCTTATTCTAACATATTTTTATATAAATAACAATCTATACCCTCATTCTTTTAGATATTAGAGATAGAATTTATACATATATCTTATATTATTCGGTATTTTTTAATAACACTGTATATAAAAATAATATATATATTTTGATAGCATAATGCAAATGTTGGAAAAATCCGATAATATATGATATAGTATATAGAATACTGTATCAGCAGTCTTGCTGAAGGATATTTGAATGTTACAAATTAAAGAAAATTCTCATCTCTATTTTATTGGTATTGGTGGAGTTGGCATGTCCGCTCTTGCTATTATCTTAAAACAGCAGGGATACTCTGTATCTGGTTCTGACAATAATGAATCTCAAAACACCAAAAAACTTTCTGCTTTAGGAATTACTATTAATATTGGTCATTCAGCCAATAATATTAACAAAAAGATAGATTATGTTGTTTATACTAATGCTATTTCTGATTCTAATCCTGAGTTTCTCCAAGCAAAAGAGCTAGGTATTCCTGTGATTGTTAGAGCTGATATGCTCAATTTTATAGGATCTCACTTCTTTAGTATAGGTGTGTCTGGCACACATGGTAAAACTACTACTACTTCTATGACTTCAAGAATTTTTCTTTCTGCTGGTTTAGATCCTACCTTAGCGGTGGGTGGTTGCCTCCCCGAAATACAGGGTGCTGGCTATAAAGGCACAGGCGACACCATGATCTACGAAGCTTGCGAAGCTTTTGGCTCTTTGAATTATCTTTATCCAGATGTAGCTTTAATTACTAATATTGATGAAGATCATCTCGAATTTTTCAAAAATAGACAAGAAGTAGAAGATCTCTTTTTAAAATATCTTAACGATCATATAGCTCCCAAATCTTTATTAGTTTGGAATGCTGATGATGAATGCCTTGCTAATGTTGTCGCAAAAAGTAAAGTAACAAGAAAACTTTCTGTTTCTATGAGAGAGCATCAGGGTGATTTTTGGATCAAAAACATTGTTCTTCATGAGCAATCTTCGGAGTTTGATGTCTATTTTGGTGAAGATATGATAGGACATTTTATTTTGGGAGTTCCGGGAATACACAATGTTTCTAATTCTTTATTAGCCATTGCTATTGCCAAAATACAAGGAATTGATAATATTTCTATTGTTAAAGCCTTAAAACATTTTCAGAATGCAGACAGACGCTTTGAAATGAAAAATTGTTCCAAAGAGCTTACTATTATTGATGATTATGCTCATCATCCTAGAGCTATCACTCTTACTTTAGAAGCTGCCAAAAAAATCGCTACTACAAACAATGCTAAATTAATCGCTATTTTTCAGCCACACTTATACTCACGCACACAATATTTTTATAAAGAATTTTCTGATTCTTTATTATTAGCTGATAGTGTGATCCTTACTGATATCTATGCAGCGAGAGAAACTAACGACAACAATATTTCCTCTCAATTAATTTATGATGAAATATATAAACAAAAAAAGATGGATCACTTGATTTTTGAGTCAGAATTTAATAATATTGTTCATATCGTTAAAGAAATTACTTTAGATCAAGCATCTGTGGTAATAACATTAGGAGCTGGTGATGTCTGGAAAATTTCAGAACAAGTTTGTGTTTAATATTGTTTTATTATTTTTATTAGTTGTTCCTATATTTGCTAACACTAATCAAAACTTTTCTATTAATGGTTATGATTTTGATCAGCAAAATGTTGATTATAATAAAGGATTGAGATTGCAGGGGATAGGAGAATTTTTCTTTAAAAAACAATCTTATGCTAAATCTGTTCCTTATTATCAAGAGGCATTAAAATGGCTTCCTACAGAAGCTGATATCACTTTTAGATTGGCTGAAGTTTATCAAAATCAAAAATTATGGCGTCTTGCTATTCTTTATTATGAAGAAACTATAGAATTACTCAAAATCCCAGTCAACTTTAATAAAAGCCAACTAAATAGTTATATTGCAAATATTAGAATTGCTTATATCTATCATTTACAAGGTGATAAAGAAAAATCTATCACTTTGTTAAATTCTATTAGAGAAGAAAGCTCTCTATTAGTATCTTTATATCCGGAAGCGTGGGAAGAGTTAAAAACACTTGATGATATTTATCCAGCAGCTGCAACTCGTAAAAATCCAACAAATATTTAAAGAGGTATTATGCCATCTATTATTTTAATCTTAGCATCTGTTGTTTTAAGTCTTATTGTTGCTCATTTTTTATTTAAAAGATTTAAAGTGCTTGCTCCTTTTGATAAAGAAAATAAACAGAATCTTTTTATGTCTAAAGAAGAATCTATTAAATATATTACTGAAAGAGCAGAATTAACAGACGAAGAGTCTGTTGGTTTAGATGTGCTTTTTGACCTTATTTCTGGAATTCGCCTTCACCAAGCTTTTGAAGATGAAGAAATATCAAAAAAATGGCTCACCACCGCCCGTCGTGCTATTGCTAAATCAGAACAATTTGATCCTGCAACAAAAGAAGAAATCGAATATGCTACTTATGAAATTCATAGAAAGATCAGTAACAAACGCCAATTATTACACCCTAGTATTAAAAAGACTTCCGATATTACCCTTGGGCAAGTAATGGATTTAAAGATTTCTGATGCCATAACTGTACAAGGGGAGTTAATAGAAACTAACTTCCATTCTTTATCTGTACTAATTTATGAAAAAGATAGTTTGGCAATCAACTCTTTAAAGCTTGCTAAAAAAAAGATATCTATCTCTTTTTGGAAAGAGATGGATGCTCGTTATAAGTTTAACACTTCTATTACTACCTTAGAAAAAAATAAACAAAGTATCATTTTGCACTTATCCTTGCCTAAAGAGATAGTTTGTGTACAAATAAGAACTCATCCAAGACAATTTGCTGAGATCCCTATTAAATTTAGACAAGGGACTTTATCTACTGATTCAGATACAGGTGCTTTACAAGAAACTTTTAGTAGTATACTGTTCGGTATTGTTAATAATATAGGGCCTTGGGGATGTGGTGTCATTTCACATATACCTATTCCCGAAAATACTATATTAATACTAGAAATCCCTATGTTTGATCAGATTTTACATGTCAAAGGAAGTGTTCGAAAAATTGTGAATCATAGTAAAGTGTTTACTTTACATATAGAGTTTCATGAAGATACCTCTAAACACAACATTTTACAAATATATCATTATATTTTTGCAGAAAATATATCTAGTTAAAATTATTATTATTAAGGACTTTTTATGAAACAACTAAAAAACATTTTTGGGCTTTTTATTTTTGGACTATTTCTTATCTTTGCTATTCAAAACAACACTTCTGTAGATTTTAAATTTTTAGTATTTACAATCCCTCAAATCCCTTTGTTTGTGATCAGCATTGTGATTTTTATTTTAGGATTTATCTTGGGAAGAATGACAGAGTGGTTTTCTTACCTCTTTAGCAATCGTCCCGAAAAAGCTGAGAAACTTGAAAAGTCTGAGAAATCTGAGAAAAAAGATAAATAAGTCTATTTGTAATAAATCTATTGTCAGTAGTCTGCTGGTAATAGATTTGCTTACTTTTAATATTATAGGAGTTTGATTTGGCTAAATCAAAATCAGCTTTTTGTTGTAGTTCTTGTGGTTATGACACTGTTAAATGGTTGGGCAAATGTCCTTCTTGTTCTGAATGGAATACTTTTAAAGAAGTAACTCTAGGGAAAAATTCTTCCAAAAAAGCTAGTGGTTCTTTTAGTGCCAAGCTAAACAA
>CAMRBT010000083.1 GCA_947040475.1 uncultured Brevinema sp. | reverse complement strand
ATGATATATAGAGATTACAATGGTGTATTGATATATGTGTTTATACATGTTATAATATGCTAGTAAAAAGGAGAATTTTATGAAAAAATCAATGATTTTATTGATATTATTTACAATTTCTTGTACCCCTAAAGCAGAGCAATCTTCCATAGACATTACTGCCTACCAATGGGAAGATATCATTGAACAATCTAAAGACTCTGAGGTAACTCTCTATATGTGGGGTGGTTCGGAAATAATTAATAATGCTATAGATAATGTTATAGCACCACGATTAAAAGAATTAAATAATATGACCCTTACACGTGTGCCAGTTTCTGATATTAAAGATACGGTAAACAAACTTATTGTCGAAAAGAAAGCTCAAAAAAATAAAGGTTCTGTAGATGTTATGTGGATTAACGGAGAAAACTTTGCCATGATGAAAGACTCTCAGAGTCTTTGGGGTACTTTTGCCAAAAGACTACCTAGCATTGCCTTTGTTAAAGACTCTACCTTAGATACTGATTTTGGGACTCCTGTAGAATATTATCAAGCTCCTTGGGGTGATTCTCAATTCAACTTTATATATAAAGGACTTGCCCCAATTCCCTTTACCAGTGCTGAAGAATTACTAGCCTATGCTAAAGCTAATCCTGGTCGTTTTACTTATCCAGCTATTCCTGATTTTACAGGGAGTGCTTTTGTTAGGAATATTGTTTTAGATATTTTAGGAGCTGAAGAAGTTCAAGCAATGAGTGATGAAGAATTTACTTTAGCTCTTAATAAAGTGTGGGATTATTTTAATGAACTTAATCCTTATCTTTGGAAAGAAGGTAAAACCTACCCAGAAAGTTTGGGTAAATTAGAGTTATTATTCAACAATAACAATGTAGATATTATGATGAATTATACCATTAGTCATGTATCTCAAAAAATAGTAACAAAAGAATACCCTTCTACAAGCAAGAGCTTTTTATTAAATAAAGGAACTTTATTCAATAATCATTATCTATCTATTCCTTGGAATGCAGGGAACAAAGCTGGTGCTTTATATCTTATCAATTACCTACTCTCCGCTGAAGCACAGCTTCTCAAAATAGATCCAGCAGTGTGGGGAGATGCAACAGTTCTTGATTTTAATAAAATTAATGATCCTCAAATTAAAAAATCTTTTGATTCCTTTGCTCAAGGACAAGGGATGGTATCTGACGAAGAATTGTCAACAAAACGTATTTCTGAATTAACTACTAGTAAGCTTAATATTATCGAAAAAATGTGGCTAGCAAACATTGTTTATAGTGTAGAATAATGAGAGTAAGGTTTGGAGTTTTAATTTTAACAGTATCCTTTGTTACAATATTTTTTCTATATGCTTTTTACTATAGTATCACTCAAAGCCTTGGCTTGAATCCTATTATAGGAGAGGTTTCTTTTACCTTAAAAGAATATCAAAAAATTTTTACAGATCCCTTATTTTCAAGAGCTCTTATATACACTTTAAAATTATCTACTATTATAGGAACACTAGCTTTAATGTTTTCTATTATTATATTGTTTGCTCTCTTTATTTTTATAGAACATCCTTGGATGCAGAATATATTTCATACTCTTAGATTGCCTATTTATATTCCTTATATTATTTCTTCTTATATGATCTTTATGTTATTGATGGATAATGGTTTTCTTCAAAAAAGCTTAAGTCCTTTAATTAATATTAATTTTAGTGGTTTTATAAATGATTCTGAGGGAAAAGGAATAATCCTTGCCTATCTTTGGAAAGTAGTTCCTTTCTTTATTATGATGGCTTTTCCTGTACTAAAGAGAGTTCACGGACATTGGAACGAATTAGCACATCTTTTTCAGATGAACAAGATTAGTTTTTTCTCTCGTATTATTCTCCCTCTAAGTATGCCATCTCTATTGATCTCTTTGTTCATTGTTGTATCTTATATCTTTTCTTCTTTTGAGATTCCTTATGTTCTGGGAACAATCAATCCTCAAATGATCTCTGTATATACTTATAATATCTTTACTCAAGGGGATCTTACAGAAAGACCATACCTTATGGCGATGACTATTGTTTTAACTTTAATTTCTATAGTATTTGGTAGTATAATGTATTATATCTATCACAAATGGGAAAAAAATATCAAAGGGTGGTATTAGTGAAAATATTAAGTAGCTCTATTTTGATAATATTTATCACTTTTTTAATCTTACCTATTATTGCTCTTTTCATGCACGGACACAATCTCAATGCATGGGTAGAGGTTTTATCTAATTATAAAACATACGAAGCAATGGGTATGACAGTGCTTATTGCTGTATTGAGTCTCATTATTAATGTTGTCATAGGAACACCTACTGCAGGGATTCTGGTGAGACATGCCTTTAAGGGGAAAAAATTTGTTATAGCATTATTAATGCTCCCTTTTATTATTCCTGGTTTTGCCACTTCTATGGGAATTTATCTAGGTTTTATAAAATTAAATCTTGTAGAAACCTTACTAGGAGTTACCCTTATTCATAGTATTTATACCCTACCTTATTATATCTTAATAATGATGGTGGGTTATCAGACTTTTGCTGAAGAATACAATCACATGGGGTGGATTTTTGGAGCTAGTAATATACAAAATTTTTATTATATTACCTTACCACAGCTATTACCATCTATTTTAGTTGGTAGTTGTCTTGTGCTTACTATCTCTTTTACACAATATCTTAATACTTTTATTATAGGAGGAGGGGAAATAATCACCATTCCTATTTTAATGTTTCCTTATCTTTCTAGTGGTAATCTCCGTATAGGATCTGTATTTGCCATTTTATTTATTGTAATGAATGTATTACTAGTATTTTTGACAGAGTTATTGGTTCATCATCTTAGTAAAAAAAAGACAAGAGGTATATAAATATGATAACTCTAAATAATATAAAAAAGTCCTATGATAAATTTACCATAGACAATTTATCTCTTCATATTGAAGATGGGGAATTTGTTACCTTTTTAGGCGAGTCTGGTAGTGGAAAATCCACCTTGTTAAAGATCATCCTCAATCTCATAGGAGATTATGAGGGAGACGTCTTAATCAATGGGGTAAATTCAAGAAACAAAAAACCCATAGACTTAGGTATTTCTATGGTATTCCAAAATCACTTACTACTTCCTCATCTTAATGTGTCTGATAATATTTTATTCGGACTTCAAATGACTAAGGTTCCTAAAGAAATTCAACTACAACGTCTTCAACAAGCTTTAGAAGATTTAAAATTACAAGGATTCGAAAAAAGACATCCCTTTACACTTAGTGGTGGACAAATGCAAAGAGTAGCTATTGCAAGAGCTTTGGTAATGAAACCTAAAGTTCTTCTTATGGATGAACCTTTTTCTTCTTTAGATCAAAATCTTCGTATAGAATTACAAAAACTCCTCAAAGAAATACAACAAAAACATAAAACCACTATCGTCTTTGTAACTCATGATAGAGATGAAGCTTTTTTCTTATCTGATAAAATTGCTTTGTTAAAACAAGGTTCACTCTGTCAATATGCGTCCCCCATAGAAATGTACCATAATCCTGCTAGTATCTATGTAGCTCAATTTTTGGGAATTAAAAATATTTTCCATGGATCTATAGAAAATGATACCTTTGTTCATACTGATTTTTCTTTATCTCTTCCTGGAGTCTCTTCCAAAGTGTGTGCTGTAGGAATAAAGGGTGAGGATCTAACGATATCTCCTGTGCCCTTAGACGATGGTAGAGATTATTTACTAGGGGCTGTTCGTAATATTATTTTAAGACATGGATTCTACGAAATGTCTATAGAAATTGGTGACACACAATTTCAAGCAGTGCAACACAAATTAAAAGAGGATGTGCAAAAAGGATCTGAAGTATACCTTTATTTTCATAGGCAAGATCTGATCCCTTTAAAATCATTCTAATAACTTTCAATACAGTAAAAGTGAGGGCAAATGGTTTCAATAATTATTCCCGTTTTAAATGAAGAAAAATCCTTACCAGCATTATTTACTTCCTTATCTCAGCTACAAGGTGATTATGAAATTATTTTTGTTGACGGAGGAAGTGCAGATAATACACTTACTCTTATTGCTCAACAGACACACCTCCCTATTACTATTGTCAACAGTATCCGAGGTCGAGCAACGCAGATGAATAAAGGTAGTGAAATAGCTACTGGAGATACTCTGTGGTTTATTCACAGTGATAGTATTATTGACTCACAAAGTGTTCTTTGTATTACAAAGGCAATCGCTCAAAATTATCAAGTTGGAGCATTTACTTTATATTTTCATGATAATACATCTCTTAGCATGAAGACAATCTCTTTTTTCTCTAATATACGCTCCAAGTATTTTTATTCTATTTATGGAGATCAAGGTCTTTTTATCTCCTCCTCTTTATTCAAAAATCTAAACAAATTTCCCCTTCAATCTCTAATGGAAGACTATGAATTTTCTAAATTATTAAAACCCTACAATCCTATTATACTCAAACAAAAAATTGGAACTTCCGCTCGTCGATTTGAAAAAGGTGGAATTTGGAAAACAGTCTTATTAATGCAATCAATTAAATCTGCTTATCGTCGTGGTGTTTCTACGGATAAATTGTTAGAACTTTATCAAAGAGGTACAAATGCAAACTAATGCCCTTATTATTTTTACGCGTATTCCTATTAAGAATAAGACAAAAACCCGTTTACAAGCTCTTCTCACCCCTCAAGAATGTGCTGAATTACACTACGCATTTCTACAGGATATTTCTATCACTTGTTCTTTATCAGAATATGATCTCTTTCTTTTTCATGGTGATGAGGGAGATGTTTCTCTACTAGACGATTTTTTTCATAATGCTCCCAGATATGCTCAACAAGGTAATACTTTAGGAGATCGTATGTGCCATGCAATGGACACAATTTTTAAGCTAGGGTACCAAAAAGTAGGCTTAATGGGAACAGATATTCCAGAAGTTCAACTTAAAAGCATAAAAAAAGGATTTGATCTTTTAAATAATAATGATCTTGTATTTGGATTGACTAATGATGGTGGATATTACCTTGTTCTAAGTGCTCAACTCTATCCCGAAATTTTTATGAATGATATTACTTGGGGACATGCTAGTGTTTGGGAAGAAACATTAAATACTATCTCACAGAATAAAATCAATAATATTGCATATACAGACAGTTATAATGATATTGATATTCCAGAAGATTTAAAAACGCTCTCGCAACGTATTAATCCTTGTACTCATACAGGATCATATATCAAACGACTTTTAGGAGAAAAAAATGATTTCTAATATAATATCCTATCTTAAAAATATCTCACAAAAAGACTTAGATTTTTCTATAGCAGATGTTCAATTTCTTGCTCAAGGAGAATATAATCAAAATTATTTAATTACTACACCTCATCAGAAGTATGTTTTTCGCATTAATATAGCAAGTCAATTGGGTCTAAAAAATCAAATCACTTATGAATATAATGCTCTTAAACGCATACACTGTAGTGGTCGTACTCCAAAAACATATTATGTAGACGATACTAAGTCTATTTTTCCCAATGGTGTTTTGATTATGGAATATTTAGAAGGACATCCTTTGGAATATAAAAAAGATCTCCAGCAAGCTGCCGCTATTTTTCAAGACATACATCTAATATCTTTAGACAAAGGAGATTATCAAAATTTTATTGTGGAAAAACATCTTTTTCAAGATAGAATCAAAGAAGGGAAACATCTTCTTTCTGATGTTTGGGATAGTCCTGCTATTGAGCAAAGTGCAAAAAACATTTTAGAAAAACTTTTAAATAAATTAGAAAACAATCTCCATCAAGAATCTTATTTTATAAACAATCCATGGCAAGTTATTTGTAATACCGAAGTAAACTCTCATAATTTTATTATAGGAGAAAATCACTCATGGCTCATTGATTGGGAAAAGCCTGTTATTTCAGATCCTTGTCAGGATATTACTCAGTTTTTAGCCCCAACAACAACTTTATGGAGAAGGAATATCATTCTTACATCAGAAGAAATAGAGCTTTTTTATACAACTTATGAAACAAAATTACCCCCTAATAATATTAGAGAAAGAGTAGCACTTTACAATCCCTATCTCTATTTTAGAGCATTATCTTGGTGTGCGTCTGTCTTGCCAGAATATAATAAACCAGATAAAATTATTAACAATCCTGAAATTTATCAAAAAATTAAAGAATATCTCTCAGAAGATTTTATGAATAGTCTTCTAAAAGATATTTTGTAATAAGCTCCAAATACTCAAATATTATAAAAAATAAAAAAAGCCACCATATTTCTATGGTGGCTTTTTTTAATCAAATTTATATATTACAAAATCCTAAAAGTTCTTTTAAAACAAAAAGCAATACAAGGAGTCTCTTAATTAATCTTCTTTCAGTAAATAGATGCTACCATCTATATTTTTAGAAGGAGGGTGAAAAACACCTTGTTCATTGGTAAAATAAATTCTATACCACTATTAATTGCCTAGTAGTCACCATCTGAATCTTCTGCTCCATTATCTAGATGTAAGCCATCAATAGATATAAAGAATTTTTGATTTTGAATATTTGTTAGATATACTACCCAACCATATTCGTGAGTAGGGTAAACAGGTAGATCTGTATAATTTATCTCTTAATTTTTGTCAAATTATCAAAAATAGTTAAAAACAATTACTATTTCTAAGAAATATTTTACTATGATATTTCTAACTTTATATAATATATGCAAATACCCACTGTAAAATTTAATGAAAAAACTTTTGAAATGGCTACTGTTTCTAAAAGGATTTA
>CAMRBT010000082.1 GCA_947040475.1 uncultured Brevinema sp. | reverse complement strand
GCACTTAGAGATAAAGTTAAAAATGCACCAATACCAAAAGCTGTACAAGGTATGCCTTTAGCATTTTTTATCGCTACAATTATATCAATAGCGTTTATTGGATTTGGTGGATTTGCAATGAATTAAATTCTTTGCATAAGATCTTTATATAAAATCTTTATAAACAAAAGGAGTTACTATGCCTATACCAGCACATGTTTTTTATAACTTATTGGGGTTATTGGGTTTTGTGAGTGTTCTTGCCTTTATTTTTTCTTGGAGTGCAGCTCGTGGAGTAACGATACAATCCTGTAAAGGAGATGGTACTTGTGGATGTGATGGAAAAAAACACAAAGACGGTACAACTGCTGAAAGAATTTTAGCATTAATTAAAGAATAATAAGGAGATAAGTATGGATATTTCTACTGTATTCATAGGAACTGCGGTTCTTAGTGGCACAGCATTTATATTAGGGCTTGCGATTTCATTTGTAACACAAATTTTTCATGTTGAGGTAGATCCTCGTATTGAACAACTGCATGATATTTTACCACATTTTAATTGTGGTGCTTGTGGACATCCTGGTTGTATGCCTTATGCAGAAGCTGTTATTAATGATAACGAAAAAACAAATAGATGCAAACCTGGAGGGGCAGATGTTGCTGCTAAGATACTAGCACTTTTAGAGTCTAGTGAATCTGAACCAGAAGCTTCAAAGTCTGATAAATAAATAAATTAGAGTCTCTCTATCATAAGGTAGAGAGACTTTTGTTATTAGCTATTTTAATTGAGGGAAACAATGGATAAAAAATCTTCTAGAAATAAAACAATGGTTCTGACAGAAGAGGATAAGCAATTATTAGAAAAAAATATCTTAAAAGAAGATCTTGAATTTTCTGTAAAAAATATTACTAATAAAATCATTCTAGGGGATACCTTAACAATAATCCCAAAACTACCTAAAGAATTTATAGATTTGTTAATTATTGATCCTCCTTATAATCTTTCAAAAAATTATAATGGAAATAAATTTCAAGAGAGATCAGAACAAGATTATCTTGAATATTTAGATACTTGGTTTTCTCAATTGATACCTTGTCTCAAGTCAGAATCCTCTATATATGTATGTTGTGACTGGAAATCTTCACAAGCTATTTATACAATAATGTCCAAATATCTCATCATACAAAACAGGATCACATGGCAAAGAGAAAAGGGGAGAGGAGCAAATCAGAACTGGAAAAATGGAATGGAAGATATTTGGTTTGCCACTTTGTCTAAAAAGTATTATTTTAATATAGATGCTGTAAAAATTAAAAGAAAAGTTATAGCTCCTTATAAAAAAGACGGTGTTCCTAAGGATTGGGAAGATACCAAAGATGGCAAATTTCGTCTCACATTTCCTTCTAATTTTTGGGATGATATTTCTATTCCTTATTGGTCTATGCCTGAAAATACAGAACATCCAACACAAAAACCAGAAAAATTAATTGCAAAATTAATTCTAGCTAGTTCAAAGGAAGGAGATTTTGTCTTTGATCCTTTTTTGGGTTCAGGTACAACGGCTGTTGTCGCTAAAAAACTTAATAGGCTGTATGCTGGAATAGAACAAAATATAGAATACTGTCTATTAGGCGAAAAGAGATTAAAAAAAACAGAAATAGATAATTCTATACAAGGGTATACAGGTGTTTTCTGGGAAAGAAACACAAAACCTGTTAAATAAAAAAATAGTATTGAATGGCAAGGCTATTTGTGTTATAATTAATTATGTTAAGATAGTTGCTAAATAGGAGGCAAATATGTCAGATAAAGTAATCAAAGGAAATGATCAAAATTTCGATAAAGAAATAGCAGAGTCAACAATTCCTGTTTTTGTAGATTTTTGGGCTGAGTGGTGTGCACCATGTCGTATGATAGGACCATTTATTGAACAAATTGCAAAAGAATATGATGGTAAAGTTAAAGTAATCAAATGTAATGTTGATGAATGTCCAGAAACTGCTGCAAAATATCAAGTATCGAGTATTCCTTCTTTGATGATGTTCAAAGATGGAAAATTAGTAAAAACAACAGCTGGAGCTTTACCATTAGTACAAATGAAAGCTTTTGTTGATGAAGTACTTTAAAACTTTTATTTTTTAGAATATTATGTTATAATAACTAGTTAGAATATTCTAGCTAGTTATTTTTTTTTGGAGAAATTTATGTTATTAAAAGACAAAGTCGCACTTGTTACAGGTGTTTTAAATGAGAGATCTATTGCTTACGCTATTGCAAAGCAATATAAAGAACAAGGTGCAACAGTGATTTTGAGCTATCAAGAAGGGCTTAAAGATAGGGTAGAAAAAATTGGTGCAGATCTTGGAATCACAGATATGTATGCTGTTGATGCAACTAACGAAGATCAAGTAGCAGCAATGTTTCAAGATATTGATAAAAAATATAATGGTATTGATACTGTAGTACACGCTATTGCTTTTGCTAAAAAAGAAGAATTAACAGGTGGAATCACAGAATCTACTTCTGAAGGTTTTTTACTCACTCAACAAATTTCAGCATATACTCTTATTACTTTAGCAAAATATGCAGCACCTCTCATGGAAAAAAAAGGTGGTGGATCAATCCAAGCTTTAACTTATATTGGATCAACTAGACCTATGCCTAATTACAATGCTATGGGTGTGGCTAAAGCATCTTTAGAATCTATTGTAAGATATTTGGCATTTGAATTAGGTCCAAAAAACATTAGGGTTAATTCTATATCACCAGGTCCTATCAATACACTTGCTGCTAGAGGAATTGCAGGATTCAAAGAAATGTACAAAGGTGCTGTAGCTTCTCAAGTATTAAAAAGAAATCTTACCCCAGAAGATGTTGCTGGAACTGCTGTATTTTTAGCATCAGATTTAAGTATCATGGTTTCTGGTATGATCCTGTTTGTTGATGGTGGTTTCCACTGTGGAACAAGCTTTACAAATGAAGGCTAAAAAGATTAAAACAAATAACAATTAAATAAAAAACACCCTAATTATTGGGGTGTTTTTTGTTTTACTGACATATTCTATGATTAAGCTTAATAATTAAAAATTTTAAACTAAATTCTTGACCAAAATTAAATTATGAATTATACTATTAATTGTATAATCAGCAAAGGTGGTAGGGATATGGATTTTTTGATACAAGGTGGCTGGGTAATGCTTATTATCCTCCTTTTTTCTATTATTGCTCTTGCCGTATTTTTTGAACGATTGTTTTATCTACACTCAGTAGTAAAAAATGCCGATATTATCCGAAAAGAAATGCAAGAAAGATTCAGAGGTCTAAAAGTGGGGGAAGCAATCGCTATCTGTGATCATCACCCAGGCGCTGCTTCTAATATTATCAGAGCTGGACTCAATATGGCTTCACGCTCTCGTGAAGAGATGGAAAAAGCAATGGATGATGTTGCTAAGTATGAATTACCTAAATTAAACAAACATTTACCGATTTTAGCCACTATTGTTAGTATATCTACCTTATTGGGATTATTGGGAACGGTTTTGGGGATGATCACTTCTACTTCTGTTTTAGCGTCTCAAGGTTTAGGAAATCCTCAAGAATTGATAGGTGGTATTGCTCAAGCTTTGGTGACTACTGCTGCTGGATTGATTGTTTCTATACCATCATTAATCGCTTATAATTATTTGATTGCACAAATTGACAATATTATTATTAATATCGAAGCTACGGCTACAGAATTAATAAAAGTTCTTAAACCTAATATTCTTACAGGCTTAAGTTCTACCTCAAGCACCTTAAAAAAATGGTAAAATAATAAAATATAAAAAATAAAAGTAAGGACATATTATGAAAGATACTTCAAATGAAAAAGCACACAAAATAGTGAATAAAAAATCTCTCTCAAGAATTGCATTACAAACTTTTGTATGGCTATTGGTAATAGCTTTTGTATCGACTATTGGAGTAATGTGGGATGACCAAGGTATGGGATTTCCTGTAGTTTTAGAATCATCTAAAGGGGAAGTAGATCTATCTCCTCGTAACTTATACATGTTAGAATACGATAGTCTTGATAACCAATTTAAAGACAATAATGTAGCCCTTGACCCTAGAGTATATACTAGATACCTTCAAAATATCGCTCTTACAAATACTGTGGATTCTTTTACTAGAAGAGCTTTATATAAAGACATGGGAATCAAAGCATCCTTAAAAAGAATGAAAGAAATTCAAGACAATACAGGATTAACTGCTGATATGTCTGAGTTTCAATATGCAGAGAACTATTATAGAGGTTCTTTGGGTATTTTACCTATATTTGCTGCTCCAACAGTTTCAGATATGTATGTTATTGATAATCTTCAAAAATTTAATATGGTTACGGAAATACTTGTTTTAAATAAAACTAATTTTTTATTAGCAAAAATTTCAGAAGCTGATAAAACTGAGTACTACAATCAAAACTTTATTAATTGGCTTGATAAGGTAACTGTTCAAGACTTTAAAGTAGAAAATAGAGGTCAAGCAAGACGTATTATCAACATGCTCAAAGAAAGAGGCACTGAAGAAACAATCACAGAACTCAATTCTAATGAAGATTGGAAAAACAAAGTTACTATCAATAATAACTTGACATTGACCGCTCAAAAAGAATCTTACAATCATCTAATGGATGTGTTAAAAGCTTATAAGAACAAAACTCAAGAGGACACTCTTATTATAACAGAACCTATTTATAATAATGGTGACTATCATGTTTCTGTTTTTGAATCTATCCTTCCTTTTGATCAATTAGATATTAATATTCAAAGAGAACTTACAACAGAGTATCTCACGAAAAATTATGATAAAATATTAAAAGAATACAACTCAGAATGGAATACAACTACTAAAACATTTAACGAAAAAATTGGCGAAAAAGTAGCATTTGCTGTTATTGCTAATGAAGTTTTAGGAGCTGTTCATCACATGACCCAACCTTTTGGTATGCTACAACAATCTGTTACTAATACTTTAGGGGCGGAATTAACTCTTCCTATCCTTACAGATCCTATGGTCTTAAAAAATATTCTTGAAACACCAGAGATGGAAATATCTTCAGTGATTGAACCAAAATTTTCAAAAGATTTGTTGCTTGTTGTTAGACCAGTTGTTAAATCTTACGATGCAAATGTAACAAGTACAGAGATTTTATTGCAAGATCAAAATTTACAAAGAAATATATTTGCTTATAAACAAACCTTCCTTCAAGAATCTTTAAACTCTGAGCTCCTTAAAAAAAGATATAACATAAAAGTATATCCAGAAGTGCTCACTAATTTAAATCCTACATATTAAAAAAAAACATAGGAACTATTATTTATGAATAAACAATTTGTTATTAAAGATTTAGGGAAAGCAACATTCACATCCCCATCCTTTAATTTAGGACCTAGTAGTTTTGTAGACGATGAAGAAAGAGTTCTTCATGATGTAATCTACAATCAAAATACAAAAAAAATGCCAGATCCAGAATTTTCTTTTGAAAAAGCTGGACCTAGAAAAAGAATGTTTTTTGAACCTAATAATACAAAAGCTGCGATTGTGACTTGTGGGGGATTGTGCCCAGGAATAAATGATGTAATAAGAGCTATTGTTCGTGAACTATATTTTGGATATGGTGTTCATTCTATTCTAGGTATCCCTTATGGTTATAATGGATTGATAAATTTGCATAAATACAAACCAATCCCTTTAAATCCTGAATATGTTGATAATATTCACACTATGGGTGGAACTGTTTTAGGTTCTTCAAGAGGTGGCGGTGATAAAGTCAAAGAAATGGTGGATAATCTTGAATTTTTAGAAGTAAATATTCTTTTCACTATTGGTGGTGATGGTACTCTTAAAGGTGCTCACGGGCTAATAGAAGAAATTGAGCGTAGAGGCTTAAAAATTTCTGTTGTAGGTGTGCCTAAAACAATAGATAATGATATTAGTTATATTCAAAGCTCTTTTGGATTTGAAACTGCTTTTAGTTTGGCTACTGATGCTATCACTTGTGCTAGTATTGAGGCTGATAATGCTCCTATGGGAATAGGATTAGTAAAATTAATGGGTAGACATTCTGGATTTATTGCAACTAACGCTACACTTGCCATGAATGATGTTAACTTTGTTTTTGTACCAGAAGTACCTTTCAAAATGGATGGTCCTGATGGATTTTTATTTGCTTTAGAAAAGAGATTGCTTGCTAGAGATCATGCTGTTATTTGTATGGCTGAAGGTGCTGGTCAAGATATTTTAGTAGCAGATGCTGCCAACCAAGAAACAGACGCATCTAATAATGTAAAATTAGAAGATGTTGGTTTATGGATGAAAGATAGGATTGTAGAATATTTCAAATCTAGAAGTTTAGAAGTTAATTTAAAATATATTGATCCCAGTTATATGATTCGAAGTGCTCCAGCTTGCCCAAATGATTCTATCTATTGCTTGTTATTAGGACAAAATGCTGTACATGCTGCTATGGCTGGAAAAACAGATCTTATTATAGGACGCTGGAACAATATGTATACTCATGTGCCTATTACCTTAGCGACTTCAGAGAGAAAATATTTGAATCCAAATTCAGTATTTTGGAGAAATCTCATGTCTGCAACAAGACAACCTCTTGAAATCTTTGATATAAAATAATATATTGACAAGCTATTGTCTTTATGCTATAATAATTAACAAAATGGGAAGATGGCCGAGTGGTCGAAGGCGCATGCTTGGAAAGCATGTAAGCGGCAACGTTTCGGGGGTTCGAATCCCCCTCTTTCCGTGTCAGAGCATAAATGAGTATAGGTATAATCTATACTCATTTTTTTGTATCCGAAA
>CAMRBT010000081.1 GCA_947040475.1 uncultured Brevinema sp. | reverse complement strand
ATACAACTAATAAAACAAATAGTGTAGGAAAAAACAGTATAAATAAAATTTGTAATAAATATCCTATATCAAAGCCACTTCGTTCACTTACTATAAAGATAGTGAGGGGGTATTTTAGATTGTCTGTGATTGTATGGACATATAGATTTTTAGAATTATAAAAAGAACTTTGTTGTTTACTTGAATTTTGGTAAGGCTTGATATATTTTTCTATATCTGTCAAAGCTATATTTTGTAGATGTTTACCATATAGAAATTTATTATCATAAAGTAAATACATACGAGTATTCATCTTATTCAATTCAGATTGGAGCATAGCTAAATCAAATACAAACTCAACAACAACATCATTATTATTTCTTAATGTTTTTTTGTATTCAAAATCAATAACAGATGGAGAGTAGAGTTGGCTATATTTATAAATGATCATATCATTTTGGTACACAATAAGATCTCTAAAAAAATCATGATATTGTAAATATTCACTAATAAGATAAGCTAAGTTATCATATCTACGCATCATAGATTCTTCTAAGGCATATTCTGTAGAAATATTATTAAAAAAGTCATTTATAATTACTTGTGGTTCTTGTAATAAATCAACAGAATTTTGTGTGATTAAAGTTTCTAAATCAGCATCCTTTTCATCTCTAAAATTATTAGGAATTTCTGCATAAACACGGTCTATCGTATTATATAAGTTTGAGAAATAAGGAATCTCTACTGCTCTAAAAAAATAAAATCCTGTGATTATTAATAATATCAAAAAACAGAGGTAGCGAAACAGTTTGTAAAATATCATCCCTCTTCTCCTTCTTCAAATTCTATATATAGTTCTTTGATTCTTTTCTTTTGATTAAGATATGCTATGACATAAATGCCTAAACATCCTAAAAATAAAATAATTAATGCTATTCCCCCGCTTTGAAAAAAGAGAAGTTCTTCTTTAAGAATAGAAGAAGAGCCTTGTCCTGAAGAATCTGTTTTTGTATTCATTTTAAAGACAACAATATCTTTTGTTTTTCTACCTTGTTCCATAAGAAAAGCTTGTGTTGGTTCTTTCATCTCTGATAAACGATAATATTCTCTTGTCATATTTTCTAGCTCGTTTCTGGATTGCACTACTTTTTCAGCTAGGCGTTCTGTTTCTTTTGATTGATATATATTATCGATAAAACCTGATTTTCCAAATATGAGAATCCCTACCAGCCAAATAATACCAAACCAGCCTATAGATAAAAATATTCTTGATTTAATTTTTGATTTCATTGTAAATACGCCTTTTATTGTAAATAAAAAAGATTAATTAACCCTATCAATTACTATCGTAATTATTACTAAAAACTTAATAACAAAAAATTAGTATATAATAATATTTTCCTTGAAAAATTTGGTTTTTTATCGTATAATATTAGAATAACATTTAATTAATATACAAAGAATATTTGATTAGTCGTGTGTACTAATCAAAATTTAAGGAAACTTTATGAACATTTTACTTGGTCGACAATCTATTTTAGATAAACATCAACATGTTATTGCTTATGAGTTGTTATTTCGATCTACAGACAATACTCCTATTAACTCTGATACCGAGGCTACAGCTAGTGTCATTGCTAATACATTGTCTATGATGTCCATCAACAATATTCTTGGTCAAAAAAGAGGATTTATTAATATAGGAATAGACATTCTAAGAAAAGGTCTTTTAGATATTATTCCTGCTAATAGATTTGTTATCGAAATTTTAGAAACTCAAGAACCTTCAGAGGAACTTCTCAAGTTGATAATAAAATTCAAAAAAAGAGATTATATTTTTGCTTTGGATGATTTTATTATTAATGAAGAACAGCTTGAATACTGGAAACCTATCCTTAATGAAGTACATATTGTAAAAGTTGATGTTTTAGATACTGATATTGACGATCTTAAGAGAAAAACTGCCCTTTTAAAACCTTTTAAGGTTGCCTTACTTGCGGAAAAAGTAGAAACAGAAGAAATGTTTCAGCTTTGTAACTCTCTTGGATATCAATATTTCCAAGGATTTTTCTTTACAAAACCTATTATCATAGAAGGTCAAAATATGGCTCCTTCTATGCATGGTATTTTTTCTATCATCAAATTATTGCAACAAGATGCAAGCATCGCAGAAATAGAAACAACAATGAAAGCCTACCCTACTCTTATTATTTCTCTTCTAAAAGTTGTGAATTCAGCAAGTATTGCTACTATTCAAGAGATTACTTCTATTAAACAAGCTATTGCTCTTCTTGGAAAAAAAGCATTTACTCAATGGTTATTATTATTACTATACTCTCAAAAAAGTAAAAATGATCCTGATAAACAAGTTCAAGCTGATCCTCTTTTTCTTTTTGCTACTCAAAGAGGTAAACTCATGGAGTACTTCCTTACCCAAACCAACCCTAAAGCTTCTAAAGCGCTCAAAGATGAAGCTTTTCTTACAGGATTATTGTCACTCTCAGATGCTTTGTTACATATGCCTATGACTGAAGTTCTTGAAGAATTACGTTTATCTCCCCCTATTGCAAAAGCAATCCTTAGTCATGAAGGACCTTTAGGAGAATTTTTGAAGACCACTATAGCTTTTGAAAAAGGTGATGACAAACAATTAATACCTCTGATAGCTAAATTAAAAATAACTCCTGATATGTTAAATAAAGCTTCTATCCTTACTTTGAAATTTGCTCAAGAATTAGCGAATCAATTATAAAACCATTTACCAAGAATACTGCTCCTATTTACTGACAAACTACGATTTCTCAATCTTATGGAATAAGAAATAATAGGTATAAAATCTATACTAGGAGCTTTCTTTGTACAAACCTACATCTGAACTTTTTCACCCTAATGTCATCTCAGAAATGTCTACTATTATTCAGAATCATCATGGTGATGAAGTTTTTTTTATTGCGTGGGTTGATAGAAGTGGTATCGTATCCGAATTCGAAGCTATAGCTTTTGGGAATGAGCAGTCTGTTCCTGCTCCTCTAGCCGATGGTCTCAAAGGAGATCTTGTCGTACACAATCATCCTTCGGGCGATCTCAGAGCTTCTAACCCAGATATCAACATTGCTTCTTTATTGGCTACTAAAAAGCTAGGTTTTTATATTATTAATAATGAATGTTCAGAAGTTAATGTTGTCTACAAACCCAAACCTCGTATTTTTCTACAAGAAAAACAATTGCTTTCTATTTTTCAAAAAGATGGCGCTCTTGAAGAAGTAATAGGCTCTTACGAAGAGAGAAAAGTGCAAGAGACTCTTGTTCAAAAAATAGTCAAAACAATCAACGACGATCAAATTCTTATGGCTGAGGCTGGTACTGGTACTGGTAAATCATTGGCATATCTTATCCCCACCACTATATGGGCTGTACAATCTGATAAGCGTGTTTTTGTCACCACTCACACCATAAATCTCCAAAATCAAATCGCTCAAAAAGATGCAGAATTAGTATCTACTATTGTCGAAAGAATCACAGGAATCAAACCAAGATTTGCCGTTTTAGTAGGACGATCCAATTATCTCTGCCCTAAAGCATTACATGAATTCCAAACAGAATCTGACAAAGCTATTTCTCTTTTTGACAATCCTAATAGTATTAAAAATCAATTAGAAGTAATTGAAATTTGGTCAAAAAACACAGAACAAGGTTTACGTTCAGAAATCCCTGAAAAAATCTCTCCAGAATTATGGGAAGAGCTTTCTGCTTCTACGCCTAATTGTCCTCGTAAAGAATGTCCTTTTTATACAGATTGTTTTTATTACAAAGCTAGAATGGTTGCCGAAGCCTCTCATATCCTCATAGGAAATCACGCTTTATTATTAGCTGCCATCGATGATGAACAAGGTTTTATGCCTACTATTCCTCATTTTTCTGGACTCGTCATAGATGAGGCTCACAGTTTATCTATGATTACCCTTGGTTCTATGGCAGAATCTTTTTCTTTTGGTTCTATCTTGTGGAGACTTTCTCGTCTTTATAGACAAAAGGGCGATAAGTTTTTTGGACAATTGAGTTTATTACGTGATAGATCAACCTTAGACAGATCTAATGAATTATCAGATTTGTTTCACAAAACTTCTTCTGAAGTACTCACGATTACAGCTAGCTTAAAAGAAAGAGAGCAACAATTTAGAAATTTGTTACAAGAACATGTAGAATTATCTACAGAAATCACTCAAGATCTTTTTAATCAGCCTCATTGGAAAACAGCAAAATCACTCTTATCAGCTTTATTTGATGAAATACGATTGTTAGAATCTCATTTGACCAAACTCATAGAAAGAACAGCCGAAATAATCCCCGAAAATCGTGTATTAGAAATTCTTCGTGTTGTAGAACTTCACAACACAGCACTTCATAATATGAGACAAACCTTCGAAAAAATATTTAACAATCTCGATGCCGACACTGTAGCCGTCAAACAAATGGAATTCAACAACAATGCTATTACTTTTTCTGCTGGTCCAGCCTCTGTTGACGATTATTTAGCAAGGCATATTTTTAGACCTAAAGATTTTACTATTTTTAGTTCAGCTACTTTATCCATTAACAAAACATTTAATTTCTTTTCTGAAGGGATAGGCTTGCAATATGTAGAAGAAAAACGAATTGATAATGTGATTTTATCTAGCCCTTTCGACTATAAAACTCAAATGGAAATACTTGTCGTTAATGAACAATATCTCAATCCCAGACAAATAGAACAAGATAAATTAGACCTAGTCCGTCAAGCGGTACTCACAGTAGGTGGGGGAACATTATTATTGTTTACCTCTTATAGAGCGATGGATAATGCTTTTAGGGTACTAGCTGATGAATTTTCTAATATAGGATTATATCCCCTCAAACAAGGTGACTACTCCCGTGACTATCTCATCAACACCATGAGATCCAAAGACTATTCTGTATTATTTGGTACTTCCAGTTTTTGGGAAGGAATCGATGTTCAAGGGGATCATCTTCGTTTTATTGTCATCGATAAATTACCCTTTGACAATCCTTTTAATCCTCTCACCAGAGCGATTTGTCGTTTGATAGAAGCACAGGGTAAAAATTCTTTTTCTGAGTATTCTATCCCTAGAGCCGTTATCAAATACAAGCAAGGAATAGGACGACTTATTCGTTCTCAAAAAGATAGAGGCGTCTTATTAGTTCTTGATAGTAGGATCTTTTCAAAAGCTTATGGCAAAAATTTTATTCAAGCTGGAAAACCATCTGAATCTCTTTATTTGCCCCCAGCAGAAATTCTATCTAAAATAGAAACATTTTTTAAAGTGCGAAGACCTAGGTCTTAGACTTGCAAAATTAAGCAATTTTATAGTATAATAATTGACGATTAATAACAAACAATAAAATAATATTAATATTTGGAGTTTCCATGATTATCGAAATAAAAAAATTACACCCAAATGCTTTATTACCGACATATCAGACGACAGATTCAGCAGGTGCAGATATCTATGCCCTACTAGATCAGCCTATCACTATTCCTCAGGGGCAAATTGCTATTATCCCTACAGGATTATCAGCAGCAATTCCTAGTGGATGCGAGATGCAAATTCGTGCTCGTAGTGGTCTAGCATCTAAAGGACTTATTGTTCCTAACGGTCCTGGTACTATAGATGCCGATTATCGTGGTGAAATTAAAATATTATTACTTAATTTAAGCGGAGCTGATTTTGAGATCACTCCAGAAATGCGTGTTGCACAAGCAATTATCGCACCTGTATTACAAGCTCAATTTACTGTAGTGGACGAACTCTCAGAAACAGAACGTGGAATTGGTGGCTTTGGAAGTACAGGAACACACAAAAAGATTTAACAAGGACAAAACATGATTTTTAAAGATGAAGTAAACGTATTTACTTACTCAGGCAAAGGCGGCGATGGAAAAGTTTCTTTCCTTAAAGAAAAGAACGTCCCTCTCGGCGGTCCTGATGGTGGCGATGGTGGCGATGGTGGCAGTGTTATCTTTAGAGTTAATCCTCAGCTACACACCCTTGCAAATTACCATAATGGGCAGAAATTTCTGGCTCAAGCTGGTGAAAATGGACAAGAACAAAAATGTTACGGTAAAAAAGGACAAAGTATTTATCTTGATGTTCCTCCTGGAACTATTGTATCTGAAGTTTTTGAAGATGGTACGCATAAAGCACTCGTTGATTTATCCGACGGAGTAAATGAATTCAAAGTCCTTCAAGGTGGATTTGGTGGTAAAGGTAATATTCACTTTAAAACTTCTATCAAACAAAGTCCAAACTATGCTCAAAAAGGCACTTTAGGTTCAGAAAAAGCTCTATTATTAGAACTGAAGCTCATCGCTCATATAGGATTGGCTGGATTTCCTAATGCTGGGAAATCTTCTTTAGTATCTTGTCTTACTAATGCTAGACCAAAAGTTGCTGATTATCCTTTTACAACGCTTATACCTAACTTAGGGATGATGGTGCCTGATTATTTTGGTGATGGATTACTCATCGCTGATATTCCTGGATTAATAGAAGGTGCTGCTCAAGGTAAAGGTCTAGGGATTGAATTCTTAAAACACATAGAAAGAACCAAATTATTATTATTTGTACTAGATATTATGGAAAATCCTGAAGAAAAGTTTAATATCCTCAAACAAGAATTAGGCACCTACTCCCAACGTCTTTCCAGACGTAATTTTGTAGTTTGTTTTAACAAGATCGATCTTATGCCTGAAATTACTGAAGAAGTGCAAGATTTTATGGATAGACTAAAAAAAGACGGTATCCGCATATTTATCACTAGTGCTGGTACAGGATTTGGATTAGCTGAAATCAAACAAGAATTATTTACTATTTGGCATAGCCTACCTCAAGATCCTGAAGAACTTGAAGT
>CAMRBT010000080.1 GCA_947040475.1 uncultured Brevinema sp. | reverse complement strand
TCGAAGAGAATGGGATTCGAACCCATGGTCCCGTAATATCCAGGACAACTTCTTAGCAGGAAGCCGCTTTCGACCACTCAGCCATCTCTCCATTGTTTTTTATTATAACATTATTGTATTATTTTGTCAATAATTTTTCCAAAATAATTCTATATTATATTTTGTGCTTTATGATTGTTTTAATCAAAAATTGATTCTATCTTCTTCAACGACAAGAGGTCTTTTAATTACTCTTGCGTTAATATTTAAAATATACTCACCTAAAAGTCCAATAAAAAATAACTGTACAGAACCCAGAAAAAATATCCCTATTACCATAGGAGCTAAGCCTAATTGGAAAGTGTCCCAGTTTGTTAATTTTAAAACAAAATATATAACTGCAATCAAAAAGCTTATACCAGAAATAATAAAACCTAAAAATGTTGCTAAGCGTAACGCTATTTTTGAATAAGAAGTAATTCCTAACATACCAATATCATATAATGAATACCAGTTATTATTACTTTTACCAAATTGGCGTTTTTGTTGTTCATAGTAGATATCTTTTCTTCTAAACCCAAGCTCACCCACTATACCTCTTAAATATGGAAGTGGATCTCTAATTTGTCTTAATACTTCAATAAATTGTTTATCATAGAGTCCAAACCCTGTAAAATGTTCAATATGTTCTGCTTCTGAGATACTTTTAATAACTTTATAATATATAGTACGCATAAGATACATTAAAGAATTTTCTTGACTCTTATGTTTTATAGCAGTTACTATTTTAAATCCTTGTTCCCATTCTCTTATAAAATCTACTATCATTTGCGGTGGATCTTGTAGATCTGCACACATCAAAATAGCACAGTCTCCAGTAGTTTGTATTAAACCATAATAAGGAGATTTATTTTGTCCAAAGTTTTTGGCGTTAAAAATTGCCTTAACCTTGGGATTAAGTGAACACAGCTCTTTTAACTTTTCTCTAGTAGAATCTTGAGAATCATTATCAATAAAAATGATTTCATAATCATATTGAGAAAGCTGTTCTGTAAAAATATTTACTAATATAGGACATAAAACAGGTACATTTTCTTCTTCATTATAAGTTGGAATAAGAATGCTAATTTTTTTCATTTTACACTTCCTCCATTAATCTGAATTAATATCAAAACTACATATAGTACGGTAAAGACCTTCTTTAAAAGAATACTTGGGAATAAAATCCGTATCTTGTTGTAATTTAGAAGTATCAGGATTTAAGTTCATAAATGCTATTTTATTTTTCTTTTAGCAACAATAACAACTCTACCACATGCGATTTTATTAATCAAAGGGATACTTTCAAATAAAGGAGTGAAAAATTTTAAAATTCTAGCAAATACATCAGGACAAAAAACTGGTACTAAATCTATATATTTTACTGTTGTAAATTCCATGTTTATAGTACTAAACCATTTTTTTAAGAGTGAAAGTGTGAAAGACTGTTCTTCATGAGCTATATGATAAGGAGAAACTTTTTCTATTATTTTTAAGATTGGATTGTATCCATTTGGTTCCATAAATACTATAGTATCAGAATATTTTGAAATCTGAAGAAGAGCTTCTTCTACATCTTCTAAATGATGAAGAACACTATTTAATAAAACACAATCAAATTTTCCTTCTATACTTGAATCATAGATACTTCCGACTTCAAAGTTAACAATATCTTTAAAATCACTTTTTTCTACTAATGTTTTAGCAATTTTTATAGCTTCTGTAGACGGGTCTGTCGCTAAGATGCTTCCGCCTGGTGTGTTTTTTACTAATTCTGCAATTTTTAATGTTTTAACTCCGTCTCCACACCCGATTTCTAAAACTTTTTTTCCAGAAAAATCGTATATTTCTTCAAATCCATCTATAAGCCTTGTCGTAACAAATTGAGCCGAAAGACTATTTGGATCTAAATATCCGCCAGAAGAAAGAATATCCTTATTATATTCCTCAACATTTTTTTTAAGTTTTTTTTCCATAATTAATACCTCGATTTATTTTATTTAAATATTCTAACTTGAATTCGTCGTTTTGTCAATGATCTTTGAGATTAAAACTGGAAATAGTACGATAGAACCCATCTTTAATACTAATTTTAGGTTTCCATCCCAACATTCTAGCTTTATTAGTATTGGGACAATTACGAGAAATTACACTAGGCACATAATTTTGATCAATCAATTTTTGTTTAAGCTGTAATTTTTTTTCAGGAAATAGATTAATAAGAGTTGTAGCTAATTCTTTAATACTTATTTCATTGTTTTCATTACCAATATTATATGCTTGTCCATCTTCACCTCGTAGTAGAATTGTAAAAAATCCCGCTATAGCATCAGCAATATAACAAAAAGCTCTTGTTGCAGATCCATCACTTGATAATTCAATATCTTCGTTATGAATTATATTTTTAATAAAATCTGCAAAAACTCTCCCATCATCTAACATAATACCAGGACCATAAGTATGGAAAGGTCTTACGATTTTAGCAGGCACTTGTTTCTGAGAGAACCACGAGACACACATTGTTTCTCCTAATCTTTTACTCTCAGCATAACAAGAACGAACATTTGTTATATCAATATATCCAAAATCATTTTCTTTAGTGGGAATGTATTCTGAAGAAACTTCACCGTACACCTCTCCACTACTAATAAATAAAAAACTTTCCACTTTTTTTTCATCAGCAAGTTGTAGTAAGTTTTTTGTCCCTGTAACATTTGCTTCGATCACTCCAATAGGGTCTGTTCGATAATAAATAGGGCTAGCTTTACTAGCTGCGTGAATAATAAAATGAATAGGATTATTGTATAATACAGGTTCAGTAACATCTTGAATAATAAATTTCATATGAAGATCAACACCTAGTTTAGCTTGTGCTTTTTTTTCATCTCTTACAAGACATAAAATTGTACAAGGTTTTGTAAATTTATTATTATTCAAATAACATAGCATATATACCATGTAAGAAGCCAATAATCCACCAGCTCCACTAATAAGAATAGTTTTACCTTCTAAGTTTTTCCATGGAATATTTTCTTGATATATATTTTCTAAATCTTCTACAATAATAGAATTTAATGGAGTTATCATTTTTGTATCTCCGAACGATCTTCAGATATTTTCATTATTTCAGCTAATTCTTGAGGATCAATGAATGGAGCTAGATCTTCGTATGGTTTAGAAACCATCGTACCATCAGCTAACTTTTCAGAGGCGATTTTAGGTTGTAATTCTTGCCACTCAGGAGACATTACGTCACAGATAACGGGACCATCATGAGCGAGGACTTCTTTAATTTTTTCGTCTAATTCTGTAGCATTATTAATACGAATCCCTTTAATTCCATAGGCTTTGGCTATTTCTAGAGCATCGGGACACCATAAACCACTATCAGGACTTTCCCCAATAAATCTTCCTTCCATAAAACGTTTTTGGGTATGGCGAATTAATAGATAACCATTATTATTGATTATAAAAATTTTAATAGGTAATTTATTATGCTTTATTGTCGCTAATTCTTGTATATTCATTTGAAAACTACCATCGCCTGTAATAACAATAGTATTTACATTTTTGTTTACAAGGCTTACTCCAATCCCTGCACACCAGTATCCCATAGAAGATAGCCCACCTGTAGTAATAAACCTTTGGTTTAGTTTAACTTTCCATGCTTGACAAGCTACATGAAAACAAGACCCTGTATCAACGAGAATCATTGATTGACTGTTTACTAATTCAGATAGTTTTTTTATCAAATAGTATGAGTTTACTTTTTCTTCTAATTTATATTCTGGTAATACAACAGGATATTTATATTTCCAAGATTCACATGTTGTTAACCATTTTGTGAAATCAGGAAATTCCTGAGTTGATATATTGGCTAAGATGGTTTGTAAAAATATTTTTACATCACAATGTACTTTTTGATCAATATGAATACTTGGTTTGTTTAATTCTTCAAGATCAATATCTACCACAAATTTATAAGCGTTTCGAGCAAAATCTTTAGCATTATGTCCCACTGTAGAGCTTGCCAAACGAGAACCAATAACTATCAATAAATCTGTATTTTGAACAGCAAAATGAGCAGAACGTTCTCCATTTGTACCTGGGCGACCTACATATTGAGGGTGGTCAGATTCCATAAGATCTATACCTAAGCGAGAAGTGATAACAGGGATTTTTAAATGCTCTAGTAATTGTTTAAATTCTTTCTCAGAATGAGATAAACGAATCCCTTGTCCTACTAAAAGCAAAGGACGTTTAGCTTGTTTAATTAATTTAAATAAGCTATTAACACTATCTTCACAAAAATAATGTTGATTTTTTTCAGATGAAAAGGTATTATTTTGATAGATTTCTTGCATAGTAGTTTTTTGAATATCCAAAGGTACTTCTACCCAAACTGGACCTGGTCGTCCTGTAGTTGCTTCTATATATGCTTTTTCTAAAATATTAGGAATATCGTGAATGTTTTTTAGAGTAACAAAATATTTAGTAATTGGTTTGACAATAGGTTCAATATGAATACCTTGAATACCAAATTGACGTATTTCATTTTCTTCTTGATAGGTAACAAAAGAACTTGCTGATTGACCTGAAAGAACAATCATAGGAGCTGAATCTGTATAAGCACCAGCAACCCCTGTTAAGGCATTAATAGCTCCAGGCCCTGCTGTTACCATAGCTATTGCAGGTTTGTTAGAAACACGAGAATATGCATCTGCTGACATAGCTGCCGCTTGTTCATGGTGTGTATAAATAAGTTCATAGGCAGGATGTTTTCCCAAAGCATCATTTAGAAACATTGCTTGTCCACCAGTCACAAGGAAAGCTTTATCTATACCTTTTTTAGCAAAAAAATCAATAATATATTCTGAAACATTCATCTTTTTCTCCTTTATAACAGTGATTCAATTTGGAAAGTAGTTGCACTATCTTCTTGCTTTTTTCTTAGTTCTTTTGCAATTTGAATGGTCATATCTTCTTGTCCACCAACAACTTTTCGTTTACCAAGCTCTATGAATATTTCATTGGGATTGATATTAAATAATTCGGCAGCTTTCAAAACATAAGGGGCAAATCCAGAAAAAACACCGCTCATACCACTAACAATACTCAAAACATCCAAGCCTTTAGGGTATACTGGTTTGATTATATTTTCACTGATATCAAATAGTTTAAAAAGATCAATTTTTGTTTTTATTTGGTTCATTTTAAGGAAAGCAACAAAAGCTTCTAATTGACAATTACCAGCTCCTGCTCCCATTCCTCTTGTTGTAGCATCTATAATTTCGGCACCTTCTTGTAATGCTATATAGGTATTCCCTACAGCTAGCCCTAAATTATTATGAGCATGAAATCCTACTTTAACATCTAAGACATCTACTAAAGTAGCTATTGTTTTACTTACTAATGCAGGAGTTGAAGCACCTGCTGAGTCCATAATAATAATTCCTTTAGCACCATAGCTTTGCATTTTAATAGCTTCTTGTAAGAGTGTGTCTGTTGAAGTCATATGATACATCATTAGAATGCCATATGCTTCTAAATTTTGATTAGCTACAAATTCTATATGTCTTTTAGTGATATTAGCTTCAGTACAGTGTGAAGCTATACAAAACAACTCTACACCTTCTGCTATAGAAGGTTTTATATGATCTTCTATATTTCCCAAACCTGGAATAAAAAAGGCTCCCATTTTAGTATGATTAAGATGAGGTTTTGCTATTTTAAACATATCTAACTCTGAAACTTTTGGATAACCAACATGAAGAGAAGTCGCCCCTAATCCCATACCATGACCTATAATTACCGTGTCCATTCCTACTTCATCGATGGCTTTACAATAATCTTTAATTAGTGTTTCTGAAATTTGATGTCCAAGAGCATGTGAACCATCACGAAGAGTAGAATCAAAAAATTTTAAATTTGCCATTACTTCCTCTTTTGTGTATATGCTTCAGCGACTCTGATCGCAGCACTCGTAATAATATCTAAATTACCAGCATAAGATGGTAAATAGTCTCCCTGACCAACAACCTGTATAGAAAGAATAATCTTGGTGCCATCGTATACTGGATCCATTGCTAGACTATATCCAGGAACATAACTTTGAATATTCTTTTCCATTTGTTGAACAGCTTTTTGTACTAAGTCCATATCTGGATTTTTAACA
Organism: uncultured Brevinema sp.; assembly: GCA_947040475.1. GTDB lineage: Bacteria > Spirochaetota > Brevinematia > Brevinematales > Brevinemataceae > Brevinema_A. Next base: position 710 of record CAMRBT010000080.1, on the reverse strand, counting down.
ACAGCATATAGGGTGTTTTTCATATTAATAGGTGGTTCGGCAGGATTTAAAAGAATAATCGATTTGGTATCCTCTACACCTGTAAAATAACTTAAAGCTTTTTTAGTAGTAAGAGTATATTCATCAATACTATTTCTAGTCCCTATTCCAGCAGAACGAGATGCAATAGTTGCAACGGATTCTAGATAACTAATATTAGGGATAGCAGTTACTAAAGCATAAGCCATAGGTACTGTAGCTTGTCCCCCACAAGTAATAAGATTGATGTTTTGTTCTAATAATACTTCATCAAGATTGAGTGCTGGAACACATAGTTTTCCAATTTTTGCAGGAGTGAGATCAATAGTAAATTTATTTAATTCTTTAAGTATAGGACTGTGAATAAGATGGGCACTAGCACTTGTTGCATCAAATACGATATCACAAATATCAGGATTTTTTTGTAGAAATTCAATAGACTCTGTTGTTGTAGGAATATCAAAAGATTTCGCTATTTGTATCCCATCAGAATCATTGCTTCGACCTATAAAAATACTACATTCTAATAAAGATGATTTTAGTATTTTTTTTAATAGGTCAGTTCCAATATTTCCAGTTCCGATAATTCCAACTTTTGTTTTTTGTATCATGATTATACCATTATGATTTTTTTGACTTAATAAAATTGTCTATTGTTTGTACAACATAATCAACCATAATAGGTGTAATAC
>CAMRBT010000079.1 GCA_947040475.1 uncultured Brevinema sp. | reverse complement strand
ATCTGCTAAAAACCATTCCAACTTCCATTCTTTATATTTTATAGCAAGCACTCCCTGATGCCTCAAGGATACAAACAATCTATCATTTTTTTTGTCATATACTAAAGAATTACCATGAGCCCAGTCAACACGCCTGTCTTTTCTTTTATAAGTATAGATATTTTTATCATCAGAAATTAATTTTTCTAATAATTTTTGATCTTTTTTAGAAGTAGATTCTCTTATTAAATCTCCAAGAGATAATTTTTTAGTAATATCTCCTTTTTTATCCAACTCATAGACCATATCTTCCCAACCCCATTGAGAGTTACCAAGAATAACTTCTTGTCCAGCACCAATATCTACAGATTCATGATGGGCATCGTATTCTTTACTAAAGATAAGATTGCCTAACAAATCTCTTTTTATATATTTTTGATTGTTCATTGTATACAAAAAATAGATGTTTTTATCATCTGCTTCCATTCTCATCATCGTGGGACTTTCTTTTTTTTTACGATAGACATAACGAATATCACCTTTTTTGTCAAAACCTATTATTTCGCTCCCATTAGGAAGACTAGTAAAATACAAATCATAATCAAAGACAGAATCCAGAGGTAAAATATTTTTTGCCACTCTAGGAACGATAGGCATTTCTTCATTGGATCTACTTTCATTTCTAATATCTAATTTAGCCGTGACTATTTTATATCTTTTAGAAGTCTTTTTTTGTCGTATAACTACTCTATTTGTGTAGTCTTCATATAAGCCATGAATAGGTAATTCTGTGCCATAATTAGCAGGGTAGACCGTTCCTATAGAATGATCTTTATCTTTACCTTGAACAATAACTGTGATAGATATTTTGTTTGTTTTTGGTAATATGAGTACTGCAGACAAAGGGGTAAACCCTAAAGGATTTAATTTAATAGATGATTTTTTTTCATTAGCAAAAGTAAAAGAATATACGAAAAACAATATACCACAAAGAATTATACGAATTTTCATTACTACCCCATTTTTATTATATATACATTATATAACATTATAAACCTTTCTTCAAATTATACAATCTATTTTATTGTAAATCTATTAAAAATATGTTAAAATTTGAGAAGGAGTTTATCATGTCTAAGTATATTTTTGTAACAGGTGGAGTTGTATCTTCGTTGGGAAAAGGTGTTACTGCCTCAGCGATAGGGGCTCTTATTAAAGCAGGTAAATATTCTGTAAACATGATGAAAATTGATCCTTATCTTAATGTTGATGCGGGAACAATGCGTCCTTATGAACATGGCGAAGTTTTTATTTGTGATGATGGGACAGAAACAGATCTCGATCTTGGGAATTATGAACGATTTCTCCAAATAAAAACCACTAAAGATTCTGCTATTACTACAGGACGTGTCTATCTAAAAGTTATCGAATCTGAACGTAGAGGCGAATATCTTGGGCAAACAGTGCAAGTAATTCCTCATATTACTGACGAGATCAAAAGACGTATTAGATCTTTTGACAAACATAATTCTGATATTTGTATTATAGAGCTTGGTGGTACTGTCGGCGATATAGAAAGTGTGCCTTTTATCGAGGCTATCAGACAATTTGCCCTAGAAGAAGGTCAAGAAAATGTAATGTTTATTCACTTGACTTTAATTCCTATGGTTGCTGGTGGAGAACACAAAACAAAACCTTCCCAACATTCTGTTAAAACATTAATGTCAGAGGGTATACACCCAGATATGCTTGTCTGTCGTTCTGAAGAAGCTATTTCCGATGATATAAAAGATAAGTTGGCTTTGTTCTGTAATGTAAAAAAAGACTCTGTTATTTCTCTTCCTGATGCAGAGCATAGTATCTACGAAATACCACTTACTCTTCAACAAGAAAAAGTATTAGAAAGAATAGAAGATCGTTTGAACTTTCCTCTCAAAAAAGCTGATGTATCCCCTTGGAAAGTTATCGTTAAAAATATCAAAGAATCTACAGAAACAATAGACATTGCTTTTGTAGGCAAATATCTACAATTAAGTGATGCTTATAAATCCGTAGTCGAAGCATTCGATCATGCTGGATACAATTACAAACATAAAATAAATCTCTGTAATGTAGATCCTGAGGCTTTAGAACAAAATGACAAAACTGCTCTTGATCTTCTTGCTAAAGCTGGTGGAATTTTTGTTCCTGGTGGATTTGGTACAAGAGGAATCAATGGTAAGATCTCAGCTCTTGCTTATGGGAGAATCAACAAAATCCCTACTTTTGGTATTTGTTTAGGATTACAATGTATGGTTATTGAGTATGCCCGTAACATCCTAAAACTTGATGCTGATTCTGTAGAATTTAATCCTAATACTCCTAACCCCGTAATCGAAATGCTATCCAATCTCAAAAACATTAAAGAGCTCGGTGGCACAATGAGACTAGGAGCTTATACTTCTAATTTTGATGCTAAATCTCATATTGCTAAGATTTATGGAACGACTACTATCAGTGAAAGACATAGACATCGTTTTGAGGTAAATCCTATTTATACAGAACAATTAGAAAAAGCTGGATTGATAATCTCAGGACGAGGACCTTCAAACCTAGTGGAATCTGTGGAATTAGCAGATCATCCTTGGTATATTGGGGTACAATATCACCCTGAATTTTTGTCTTCTCCTTTAAAAGCTCATCCTTTGTTTGATTCTTTTGTTAAAACTATTATTGACATTAAAAACAAATAGGTTATTATAATAAGTGATTATTAAAGAGGTTTTAAAATGCCAGAATATAAAATAGAAACCTTATGTAAGAGCGGTTTTAAGAGTATAGAAAAATTTAACATAATAATAGAAGATAAAATATACGAGTATATTCAAAATGGTTATAAGGTGTTTTCTCACCAAATGACTGTCACTCAATTTAGTAATATGATAGTACAAATTGTTTTTATTAAAGAAGACTAAAAAATTTATAAAATAAGGATCACTCATGGCTGAATACACCATAGAAAGTTACACTCAAAGCGATAGTCAAACGACATCGGCTTTTATCAGAGATCTAGAAGGTAAATTAAATAGAAAACACAAAGCTGGTTATATCCTAGCCTCACATCAAATGTCTATGGAAAATGGTTTTATGTCGGCACAAGTTATCTTTGTCAAAGAAACTCCCTCCAAATCAACGCCCCCAACAAAACACAAAAAATAGTATAAATTAAGGATTTCCCATGGCTGAACATAAAGTATTGAATTGGAACTATGAACTGAAATCTAGTTTTGCAATGGCTCAAAAAATAGAGGCTGCTCTAAAAGAAAACGACAAAAAAGGCTTTAAAGTGCTTTCTCATCAAATGAGTACCACCAGTAATCCCGATCAAAGTGCAATCACGACTATTGTACAAATTATTTTCATTAGAGAATAATACGAATAATTAAAATAATTAAATGAGGTGCATTTATGAAAGCTTTATTACTCGCAGGGGGAAAAGGTACGAGACTTTGGCCTATTTCCAAATCCCAAACACCCAAACAAGTTGTGTCTCCTTTTGGCTATCCACAAAACCTTCTTCAACTTACTATAGTGAGAACACTTGGATTAGGATTTGATCCAAAAGATCTTTTTTTGGTGACGGCACAAGATCAAGAAGATATCCTCAAAGAATATTGGGATAGCTCTCACTTGAACGAAATCATTTCTGAACCTCAAGCTAAAGGCACTGCTCCTGCTATTTTATTAGCTACTAAAAAATTGATGGAACTAGGCATGGACGAAGAAGAGGGGATCTATGTTTTTCCTTCCGATCATTATATGGCTGATTATAGCCCTAACTTATCTATCAATCTTCGTGATGAGATTCTTTGTTTTCGTATTATTCCTACGAGAGCAGAAACAGGCTACGGATATATAAATGCCCATACAGGTGGCGTCATTAGAAAAGTTAGACATTTTACAGAAAAGCCAGATAAAGAAAAAGCAGAACAATATTATCAATCTTGGGTCACAGATCCTGAAGGTGCTCAAGAAGAAAAGCATTTTTGGAACTCTGGTATCTATGCTTTTTCTCTTAATTCTTTAGGCTGTGCTTTAGAAAAAATAGATCCCGCAGTTTACCAATTATGGAAGAATTCCTCCTATGCAGAATTTTTAGCACAATATTCACAACTTTTAACAAGTCCCTTTGATAAATACATTGCAGAATGTGCTTATAATCTACACTCTGCTCCTTTAGAAGCATCGTCTTGGCGTGATGTAGGAACATGGCAATCCGTATACGAAGCTCTCTCTCCAAGTGATTCTCAAGAAAATATCCATCTAGGATTGGGACAAATGATATGCACATCAGATACAAAATCTTGTTTGGTAAAGAGTGATAAAAATATTAATGTTGCCTGTGCTGGCGTACAAAATCTTGCTGTGATTGTTGATGGAGATAATATTTTAATCGTAGACAAAGACAATCCTCAAGCAATGCAAGAACTTATTACTGAACTTCAAAATAATCATAAAGACCTCATCTAATGATAGAGATAATGATATTTTTAATTGTTCTCGTTATTGTGGGGCTTGTCGTATTAGCAATTTTTCAACAAAAACAAAAAGTTTCTATAGATCTTAGATATCTTCTTAAAATAGAACAATGTCTAAAATTAGAATTAAATTTAGATGATAGTATCAAATTTATAGAGTGTGCCCGAGCTTTCAATATGCAACTTGTAGAACTTGCTCAACAAAAAAAAACTACTACTCATATAACTGCATTAACACATGAATTATTAGGATTGATTTTAAAAGTTCCTCGTATTTCTGAACAAAACGATGATGATATTTTAGCTACTATTAAATTAATCAATACAATCACAGAAGTAACAGAAGAGCTTAAAGTTTTTTTTAGAAAAAATATTATCGCTTTCAAGAGTAGCTTTAAATAAAAATTTAAAAACAAAAAACACACTTAATAAGTGTGTTTTTTTATACTACTAATAATAATTAACTTCTAATATATAATGCAGGTGGATTCAAGGTTTTATCATTCATCGAATTAATCATTAAGTGATTACCCGACAATACGCCTTTATATACCGTTCCTACATTGCCTACAGTAGAGAATTCAACTTTATCACCATCTCTACTAGCTAATAAAGTGCCTTCTTGTTGACCTCTTGGTGTAGAATTTTCAAAAAAAGCTTCTTGATATACGCCCTCTCCTAGTGTCAATACGTGTTTTTTTAAAACAGGTGTATCACTAGTAACATCTGCATTTTCCCAAGTCCAGACACCCAATAAAGGAACATCATCTTCTGGTATTGCAGCAGAACACGAGGCTAATAATAATAAAGAAAGTACAAACAATCCTTGTTTCATAACTTTGCTCCCAATTTAAACAATTATTTCTATTAATAGTTTCGACTTCTAGTCGTCCAAAACTGAAACAACTTTATACATTTAATAAATATTTTAATAATAACTCACTTATTCAATTTTTGTAACTAGACAAATCCTTGCCTTTCTGTTATAATGTATCAATAAATAATTAAGGATCATATATGTCTCAAGAAATCACCCAAAATCCTAGCGATGAACAAAGTATTCGTCTCCAAAAATTAGAATCATGGCAACAATTAGGACACGATCCTTTTACTCCTAGAGCCAAAACTACTAGAACTCATTTTTCTCAAGATCTTATTCAAACATTCGCTAAAGACCCAGAGGCTACTCTTGAAGGTACTGTCGCTGGTCGTATTATGCTCAAAAGAGATTTTGGTAAAGCTGCCTTTGTGTCTATCCGTGATGAAAATGGCGATATTCAAGTTTATTTCAAAAAAGATATTCTTGGAGATCAAGTCTTTGATGAATACAAATTACTAGATTTAGGCGATATTGTTTCTATTACTGGAAAAATGTTCCTCACCCAAAAAGGAGAGCCAACCCTTCAAGTTACTGCTTTTCAGATCCTAACCAAAGCACTAAGACCTCTTCCTGAAAAATTCCACGGATTAGAAGATGTAGAAACTCGTTATCGTAAAAGATATTTGGATCTTATTTCTAATACCCACGTAAAAGAAAGTTTTATCATACGCTCCAAACTAATGCACATTATCAGAGATACTCTTTCAAAACAGGGATTTCTCGAAGTAGAAACACCAATGATGCACCCTATCCCTGGTGGTGCTGCAGCAAAGCCGTTTATCACTCATCACAATAGTCTTGGTACTGATTTATATCTTCGTATTGCTCCTGAGCTTTATCTCAAAAGACTAGTCGTTGGGGGAATGCACAAAGTTTTTGAAATTAATAGAAACTTCCGTAATGAAGGTATTGACGCTACCCACAATCCAGAATTCACCATGCTCGAGCTTTATGAAGCTTATTCTGATTGGAGAGGTATTGCTGATTTATTTATTTCTCTAGTTCAAACTGTTGCTCTTTCTCTTAATCAAAATACCAAAATCACTTATCAAGGGACTGAAGTCGATATCGCTAACTGGAAAGAAATTTCTTATTCTGATGCCCTCAAAGAAAAAGGTATAGACCCAGCAAAAATCACTACCAGAGAACAAGCTTTAGAAATCGCTGAAAAACACCATCTTGAAATCTCAAAAGATATGGGCAAATGGGGAATATTAGCAGAATTATTCGATCATCTTATTGCTGATAATATCATAGAACCTACTATCATCTTTGATTATCCTGCTGAGATTTCTCCTTTATCAAAAAGAAAACCAGAAAATCCAGATTTAGCAGAAAGATTTGAAGCTTTCGCTTTTGGAATGGAGATCTGTAATGGATTCTCAGAATTGAATAACCCCCTCACTCAAAAACAAGTTTTTGAAGATCAAATCACCAGAAAAGAAAATGGCGATGAAGAAACCATGGGCTTTGATGAAGACTATATCGAGGCTTTAGAGCAAGGTCTACCGCCTACCGGTGGTATCGGTATTGGTATTGATCGTTTAGCGATGATCTTTATTGATAGTCCTACTATCAGAGATGTGAT
>CAMRBT010000078.1 GCA_947040475.1 uncultured Brevinema sp. | reverse complement strand
AAGAGTTGCAACATTACTAAATAAATAATTAAAAATCAAAATAAAAAAGAGTAGTTTAGTGCTACTCTTTTTTTGTGAATAAAATGATCTGATTTTCTTAATAAGCTATAGCGCTTTGTATATAAAGATCATAGCCCCATTCTTTAGTAGTGATGGCATAATTTCCTTCTATTACAAATGAAATAGGCACAGTACCAAATAATATAGATATATCGAGATTAGACTTGAAGTATACAGAATGTAGATAAGGATTTTGATTTCCCCAATAGGCAGCTCTATATCCTGTGAAAAAAGCCCATCTATGAAAAAACAATTCTCCAAAACCTGCACCATTTTGTATTTCCCAAGAATAAATCATAAGGTCGACACTTCCATAAAGTGCAAGATCATTATATATATTATATCTACTATATTCTTTATATTGTGGTACAGCACTACTACCAAGAGCAGATGATCCATAAATAGAAAAATCAGAAGTATCATAGACGGCATAAAAATTAATATTTATAGGAAGAGTAGGGGGAGATAATTTGATAATTCCGGTAACTCGTTGCCATTTTGTGTTCAAATAATCTATATGATGTTGTAGGGTAAAGCTTATATTTCTATAAAATCCATAAGCACCTTCTGAGGCATATTGACGCCATGATATTCCTGTAGCTCCTATCACTTGTTGAAGGGCTAGATGCCCCCATGTGTAGGTAAATTTTTGAGGATCGCCTGTTAGTCGTCCTTGCCATGATAGAGCACTAGTAAAAGTAAAAGTCCCAGCTAAGTGATAAGAATCATGGCTATATAGAGTGCTAAATCCAGCTCTTAACAAATGATGCTCTTTTAATTGAAGAGTTCCATTAGATGGGATAAAGTAATTATTAAAGAAAAAATTAAATTCTATAGGGAGTTCTTTGTTTTGCCAATTAAACATAAATTCAGGAGTGCCTTTGGTATATTCTATCGCCATTCCTGTGCTTATGACATTAGCTCCTACAGAATCTATAGTGATATTTTGCATACCTATTTCACGTAAAGAAAGAATAGGAATCCAAAAGAAAGGAGAGAGATCTCTTGTCATTTTATAAGGGGTAATATCCCCTCTATAGGTGTAATCATCTTGAAGAAGAGGAGCAAGGGGGGCAAAATTAATCTGACGTGTGGAGATATTTAATTGTGAGAGAGGAACAATCATAATATTATCATGTGCTGAGAAAGAAGATTTGTAGTAAAGGATTTCATTATCTATAACAGAATCAAAAATTTCTCCTTTGATATTATCATTAATTAATTGTATCGTATTATTAGAAATGATAGCTCTTGAATAAAAAGAATTAGTATTAGGAGCAAAAGAAACACTGATACTATTTTTGTGTGCTGTGAGGAATCGAGGGAAATTAAGAATATTCATATTTAAGCTAGATACGGTATTATTATTTCTATCAATACGAGAAACTTTTTTTTCGCCATTATAAGAATGTAAAAAATAAATAAATTGATTGTCTATGCTGATAGGAGAATCAAAATAGTCAATAGAACTTCCTTTATAAAGAGAGGTTTTGATTTTATTTTGAAATACTACTAATTCGGGATAAATAGAATTCCTATCTATAGCGACAAATTTGGGCTCAGAGGTCGTAGTATCCACCAAAAAAGAAGCATCATCAAAGCCTACATATGATTTTGATAAAGGGAGAAGAGTTTTGTTTTGCACTAAAATCACGAAAGTTTTTTTATTGGCTAGCCCCGATACTAATAATTGCTTTTCATCAGGAGAAACAACCACTTTACGCCAATTATAATTAGCAAAAACAACATGAGAATCTTTTTTAGTAGTGAGATTGTAGGCACGAAGCTCTTTATTTTGTTGGTTAAAATAGTAAATTTTATTATTTACTTGTTGTAAAGAATGAATGCGTCTGTCTTTTGTAGATAACAAAGCATTAGTATTAGTGATAAAATCTACAGAAGGGAGTAGCTCATCTTGGAAGGATGTCCATAGCTCTTTTTGTTTTGTTTGAGTAATAGTTTTTAAAGCCCAACTAGAGATCTTCCAATTACCAGCCTCTGTCCAATATTCTTTGTCTATATTTGTATTGATATTTTGGGATAAGTATTTATTAAATAATGCTCCATAAGTATAAGCAAGAGTACCCTTACTATAGCCTGTATGAGCACCACTAATTTGAGCAAAAGAAGGAAATTTGTTATCTAATAGATCTCTACGCATTTGATGATAGGTGAAGGGATCTTTTAGTCGCCCATAGTCACCATCACTTTCACGTGCAATAGCCGATCCTTCCATGAATGATCTAGCAGTAAAAACAACGGTAGGATTAATACCATGAGATATAAAATTAAAAAGAGGATATTTTTTTGAATATTTACGGATAGCAAGAGTAATAATATGGGCCAATTCATGTCTAAATAAAGATCTAAGGTGAGCAGGCTGAGTATAAGAATGTGAATCAGACATAGCTGGAGGAACTTTGGTGTAAAGGTGCATGGTGGGAATTTGGAGTAGGCTAGCAAAGCCATTAGCCAATTGATAATCTGAAGATACAATGATACGGATTTTTTGATTGGGGATAAATTCTTTAAGCTGGAATATTCCATAATAGTTTGTAAGAGACTCAAATTCTTCCTCTGCAAAAGTAGCAATCTCAAAAGCTTGTTGTTCAGAAGAGGGAGAATAAATAATGGTGAAGTTAGAGGTGTTGATTTCTTTTAATCGAGATAAAGACTGATCAAAGGGATATTCATAAAAAGCTAGGGTATGTATAGGAAGAAGAGAAAATAATAGTAATAATAAAGCCATTGTATCCTTATAGTGTTACTAAAGCCTCTTTTAGTTGGAAGAGTGCTTTTTTTATTTGGTCTAAAGGAGCTCCTATATTGAGGCGTATGAATCCTTCACCACCCTCTCCAAAAGTATGCCCAAAAACCACATGAATTTTGGCTTTGTTGAGTATAAAATCTTCTAATTCTGTATTTGTCATTTTAAGATCTCTCAGATCAATCCATGCTAAAAAAGTAGCTTGCGGAGGTGTTAATTTGATATTAGGTAAATGAGCTTTTAAGAATTGATCTACATAGTCAAAATTCTTTTCTATATACTTCATCAAAGCTGGAGTATAATTTTTGGGTGCATGGGTGAGGGCAGTTTCATAAGCGATAGTTGCAAAAATACTAGGATCCATATTATTAGTAACAAAACTAATATGAGACCTAATATCGTCATTTGGTATGATAGCTGCTGAAATTTTTAATCCTGCAATATTATATCCTTTACCTGGTGAGATGAGCGTGATCGTGTTTTGCTCTATTTCTGGAGAAAGAGAAGCAATAGGAGTGTGTTTATATTTAGGTAGTATAAGATCTGAATGTAATTCATCAGAAATAATAACACAATTATTTTGAACACATAAATTACCTAAAGTAAGTAATTCTTCTTTTTTCCAAACTTTCCCTATGGGATTGTGAGGATTGCAGACAATAAGACTACTGACAGTCTTGTTTTTTTTGAAAATATTTTGTAAACCCTCAAAATCCATAGCATATGATAAATCTTGTAATGATAAAGGATTAGTCAAGGGTACTAAACTAGCTCTTTTAATATCATTAAAGAAAGGACCAAATACAGGGGGTTGAAGAATTACTTGATTTTGAGAGGGTTTTTGTAATTTGTTTTTGATGCCATTAAAGATAAAATATAAAGAAGTGGTTGCATCTGTATAAAATACTATCCACTCTTTTTTTATAGTCCAGCCATGTTGTGTTTGTAGGTGTTGAACGATTAATTTTTTGAGATTATCAGAAGGATAGGTATATCCAAAACAAGGATGATCTAATCTTTTTTTGAGAGCTTCTATTATTTCTGGGGGACAGGGAAAATCCATATCTGCAATACCCATAGGTACAATGTCAGAATGGTATTGAGCTAGCGTATCCCAGCGTTTACAGTTGGTGTTTTTACGGTGTAAAATATTATCAAAATTAATAGCCATATCTACCCCTTTATTACTATATAAAATTATATATTATATTTGCAATCCATTATATACAGGATTTCTAGCTTGTCCATATTTACGTACCTCAAAATGTAAATGAGGTCCTGTAGAGCGTCCTGTATTACCAACAGAACCAATACGTTGTCCCGTAGTAACCCATTGACCAGCTTTGACAAACAATACCGATTGATGAGCGTACAAAGTAGTAAGTCCATTATTATGTCTTATGACGATAGTAAGTCCAAAACTTCCACTCCAGCCAGCAGACACGACACGACCTTCTTTAGGAGCATAGATAGGTGTACCTATACGTGCTGCAAAATCAATACCTCTATGAAGAATACGTTTTTTTAGAATAGGGTGTCTTCTCCAACCAAAATGAGAAGATATTCTTCTATATCCAGGAACAGGATTGATAAATTGATATCCAAGAATTTCAGCCATAGCTTTGAAAGAAAGATTGGCATCAGGCAAAAATAAAGTAGTTCCTTCTTGAATTTCATCTTGAGCGAGTGCATTAACAAGAGATGTTTGTTCTGCTGAAATACCATAACGCTCTGCGATAGCTGAAACTGATTCTTTATTTGTTGTGTTAAAAATAATTCCTGATCGAGTGGGTATTAATATTTTTTGTCCAACACTGAGAGAATGGGCATTGTCTAAACTGTTTAAAGAAAGTACTGTTGCCATAGATAGTCCAAATTTGGTAGCTACGGAAGATAGATTCTCTCCTGGGAGAATACGATAAAAAGCAAAAGAAAGAGGTGCTGTGTTAGAGATTAATTGAAGTTCTTCTTTTGTTGTGATGGGTTTATGATTAAGAGTTTGGGTGCTTTCTTTTTGTACTATCATTTCGGTTAGAGCAGAATCACCTAAAGAGATTTTGTTTGATCCAAGAGTAACACTAGTGTTAAAGAAGATGATACCAAATAAAATAATAAAAGCTATTAAGATAGGTACTAGATGAATATTTATTTTTTTTGTTTTTAATTGAAAAATTGGTGTGCTGGGACTGTTATTAACAGTGACTAGAGATTTTAAGGGAAGCAAAGTTAGGATATTATTATATATTTTGATAAATATATTTTTTATATTTTGCATAAAATAGTCCTTTTAAATTGGTAGAATTGAATAAATATGATTATATTAGTCAATAGTATAGCATAATTTTTTATATTTTTCAATAAATAAGCATGGTATATATAGTTATTCGTAATTCTATATATTTATTAATATTAACATACAAAAGAGATTTATACTGTAAATTCATAGCGAAAATAATATTGACAAATTCATAAGTATCGTGTTATACTAATTGGTCTTTAATTATTTTCGACCTTCTTCCCATATTTTAATGTATGGGCAATGGTCCGAAAGGAGGAAATATGTCTAGAAAATACGAAATAGCTTTTCTTTTGAGAGAAAGCGAACATGTTGTGGCACTCGAGCGCATTAAGACAGCTCTCGGTAAAACAAATACTGAACTTGTTTCAGAAAATACTACGATGGGAGTCCGCGAATTAGCATATACAATTGTTAAGAATCGTGAGAAATTCACTCGTGCATATTACTACTTTGTTAGTATTAATGCAATCCCAGAACAATTGGTAGCTTTTGAGGAAGCTATTAAATATGATCAAGGTATCATAAGACACATGGTTGTCTTGGATTCATAAGATGGCTTGGGATATAAACAGAGTAGTACTCGTTGGGCGTTTGTCCAATGATGTAGAGTTACGCTACACACCAAGTGGAGCACCTGTAGCTCGTTTTGGAATTGCAGTGGGTGGACGTCCTTCAAAAGATGGACAAGACTCAGTGTCATTCTTTACTGTAGTTGTTTGGAATAAAGCTGCTGAAACAGCAAACCAATACCTTAGTAAAGGTAAACAGGTCGCTGTTGACGGTAGACTAGAACAACGCACATGGACAGCACAAGATGGAACTAGACGGTCCATCGTTGAAGTTATCGCAGAAAGAGTTGAATTTTTATCATCTGGTGGCGGACAAGGTTCCTCCCAAGGTGGTGGTTATAACAACAACAATAATAACAATTCTGCAGCACCATCTTCTTCTCAACAATATCAGGCTGCCGCAGCTCCTGCAAAACAAGAGCCAGCAGCACCTAAAAAAGAAGAAGATTACTATGATAACACAGATTTCAATGATGCCCCTCTTGATAAGTACGATCCCTTTGATGAGGACGTACCTTTCTAAAAATCTTGATAAATAATGGAGAAAAATATGTCTGAAGAACAAAACGTAAACACACATTCCGATCTTGAAGATGCAGGAAAAGTGTTAGATAATTTGAATAAAACGATGAATGATGGTACTAAAGAATTTAAGCCTAGAAAAGAAGGCGGATACCAACCTAGAGACGGTGGAGCACCAAGAGAAGGCGGATACCAACCTAGAGACGGTGGAGCACCAAGAGAAGGTGGATACCAACCTAGAGACGGTTCAAGACCTCCTATGAACAGAGGCTTTCGTCCTGGTGGCGGAGCTGGTGGAAAGAAAAAATCATTCTTTGCTAAAAAAGTATGTAAATTTACAACCAACCAAATCGATCCAGCTACTATAGATTATAAAAATATTGAATTATTAAAAAGATTTATCATGCCTAGTGGTAAAATCGTACCACGTCGTATTACTGGAACAAGTTCTAAGTATCAACGTGTATTAGCTAGAGAAATTAAGAAGTCTCGTATAATGGCTTTCTTACCATTCTCAGCTCGTTAATTGTAAGTAATTCAATATTAAGGGTGAAAGAGTAATATGGATTTTTCAATTTTTGTATGGGGGATAGCTTGTGTATTTTTTCTATTTATGGGAAGTTTGACAACTATTCTTCAGAATATAAGCTTATTAAAATCAGTAAGATATAATTACTTATATCTTATAGGTTTATTTGTCTCTGGCATAATAATATGGTTTTATATTCCAAACTCTATGCAAAATTGGATAGAAATCAATAATATTATCTTACCATTTATTCAACAATATAAAGGTAACAATAGTATGCTACTTCCTGAAGTTTGGTATACTATTGTCTTTTTTAGAAATATGTGGCCTGGAGTATTTGTAGCATTGATTATGATAGCTATAGATTCTTCCTCTCATCCCATTAGTGCTCGTTATAGAATGATGCATAAATTTAGTCATAATAAACTTCTTATAATTGTAGGACTTTT
>CAMRBT010000077.1 GCA_947040475.1 uncultured Brevinema sp. | reverse complement strand
AAATCGTTGTGAATACTAATAAAATATTATATAATGAGATGATAATTAGTAAGGAAGTAAGATGAGTGAAAACAATATTTTTAGTAGTGAATTAATCATTTATATAGGAGATTATTTTAACTCTATAGCTATTGATTTTAAATTTAATTTTAATCAAAGTATTATTGCTCTAAATATTACATTTAATCATCTAGGTTATATTTTTGTATGATATGATTGTATCGCTTGGTGTATTCGGTGTGATAGGATTTGTTTTTGGGGAGCCATGAAGAAATAGACTTACTTCCTTTGGATCGATTGCATGTTTTTGAAACGAGAATGAGATTTTCTGTATCGTTGGCGAAAGCCTTTTTTTGTTGCGGTGTCCATAGATATCCGCCTAATTTGTGAGCTAGGCTCAGAGGGACAATGTGATCGATTTCGAGATCATCAGTTTTATAAAAAGTATCGCCACTATAAGGATCATAGAAAAAAATAAAAATTTTCCTAGCAACACCATGATTGTATTGGTAGTCATCTCTCTTGTAATTATCTTTAGAATAAGTAGTTAAAACCAGCATAAAAATCAAAACAAAGACTTTGACAAAGATTTTGATAAAGTTTTTCATAAAAAACCTCCCTAATAATAAAAAAAAGTGATAGGTGGTAGTTTTTTATAGGTGGTAAGCCCTAAAAAAAATTGGGGGAGATGATTCTATCCCAATTTCACTAGTGAATAACCACACCCCAATTTTATAAAACCACCTATCACGATATTGAAAAAACCCTCATGATTTGCCATATAGGCACTACTATGAGGGTTTTATTTTGATAGAATAAGGAACTCTCGCTTAAAAAAAATTATTTTTAAGCTGAGTAAGACAATAGAGTCGATCACTTTCGTTCTCTCGCTATTTTCTAATCAATAAAGCCCATAGAGCTGTACTGGTTAAATTTTCACAGAAAGAAAGTCTTAAATATTTCTATTTATTACTCACGCCGAGAAAATATACAACACCCTATGGGCAATTAGTATAAATGTACTCAGCGTGAGCACTAAAAGGAAATATCCAAACATAAATTTACTTTTAATAAAAAAAAGGACTTCTTATGAGAAATCCTATCTTTATTAAAAGTAAAAAAATAGAATATGACAGACTATTTCTAATCTGTGAAAATTTAACCGTTATTATTATAACTTATATTAAAATTATTGTCAATAGGGATTTAATAAGTTATAATAAAACAAGTCGAATGCCTTTCAAGAAAATATAGATAAAACTAAGCACAAAAAAAAGCCCTCTTAAATAAGAGGGCTTTTTTGAGAAATTTACAAACTTTTCTTAAGTTTTCCAGAAATAGACGCTTTAACACGTTTTTTTGCAGGAATTTGGATTGGTTCTCTTGTTTTAGGATTGTGGCCTGTACGAGCTTTTGACATTTCTACAGATAATGTAGCAAGTCCTGTTAACTCAACAGTTGTTCCCTCTTGTAAAGAAGCTACTACTTCAGCAACGAATTCTCGTCCTAGTTCAGCACCTTTACTTTTAGGTAAACCTAATTTGGCAGCTACTGCTTCGCCTATTGCAACGTATGTTACTTTTGTACTCATTTTTTGATTCCTCCATATTTTGGTATCTTATTTATTATATATATTAACTTACTTCTTAAAAAAATTCAAGCATTTATAAGAAAAAAACCAGTTTTTTTTTATAAGCTTTAATAAAATTGAATTTGAAACATAAAATAGCCATTAGCCGTCTTAAGAAAAGCTAATTGATACTGTATAAAAGTACTACCCGTACCATCTTTATATTTGAATTGAAGCATTGTTATGCCCAATTCATCTTTATAAAAATTAATCAATTCATTATTGTCTATATATCCTTCACAGCTCTCTGCTTTGGGAACTTTTAGTCCTCTTCTTTCTAAGTAAAGCTGTAAAAATTCTATGTTTTGGATAGGAATATAAGAAATATCTTTATTTTTAAGTATTCCAACAAAATTGTTTAGTAATTCTATAATTTCATCCAAGTTTATTGGAAATAAATTAACTTCGCCTATTTCTATAGAGACACCACCTAGAGTCTTTAATAAAGGATAAGGAGTATTAATTGACAAAAATTGTTCTATATTAGAATCTATATTATCCTGAGACCATTTATATAAATCGTCTCCATCAGTAAAGATACCGTAATCATCTAGTAAATCGGCTGTCCAAATAATTCTAGTTTTATTTTTTTTCATAAAAAATCTCTTTATTATTTAGTTTTCCAAGTTTCAACTCCATCCCAATTAGTAGGAGGATTTTTTATTAAATTTTCACATCTTTCTATATATAAGTTTATCAAATAAGGGCTATAAGTCCTATCTCTTAGAGATTGGAATTTCTTATTAGCATCATTAAAATCGCCTTTATAATAAAGTTGTTGAGCTATGTGATAATTCATATAGAATTGTTCTTCTTCTTTAGCAAGAGTGTCTTTGAGTTTTGGTGTATAAATAGAAACAGGAAGATCTTTACCTTTTACTCTAACAGTATCCACATTAATAAACAAATATTTATCTTGTTGAATAACGGCAGCTTTTGTGAATTCACTTACTAGAATCGGCACTTGATAAGATTTTGTTAACCCTTCAAGCCTTGCACCTAAGTTGACCGTATCTCCGATAACAGTGTATTCTAATTTTTGATCAGAACCAATATTACCAACAATAGCTTCTCCCGTATTTATACCAATACCTACGTGAAAGTTAATCTTACCAATTTTTGTTTGTCTTTCATTGAAGAGCTCTAAAGCTTGTACCATTTGTATAGCGGAATTTAAAGCATTATCAGCCGAATATTCGGAAACGGCAGGAGCTCCAAAAAGAGCCATGATAGCATCTCCAATAAATTTATCGATGATACCTTTATTTTCCATGATTTGAGATACCATATCTGTAAAATATACATTTAGAGATAGGACTAATTCTTCAGGATCTAGTTGCTCGGAAATCGTTGTAAAATCTCTAATATCAGAGAACAAAACAGATACGTTTTGTTTTACCCCTACAAGCATACTATCTGTAGATCTATTAAGCACATGATCAATAACATCACTAGGCACATATTTTTGGAAGATAAAACGAATTTTTTCTTCTTTTTGTTTTGCTAATACTGTTTGGTAAGCATAGTTTTTAATTTGATTATACGATTTTTCTAATTCTTGTATCATATTATTAAAATATTGACCAAGAACACCTATTTCATCTGGATATAAGATTCTAACTCTTTTACTGAAATCCATATTGTGGGTTATAGATTGTATCGTTTCTACACAATAGGTTAAGGGTCTCGTAATAAAATTCACAAAGAATAATACAAATATAATTAAAATAATTAAGCTAACGACTACAATAGCAAAAAGATAGAGCATCATTTCGTCTACGGGGTTATAAAAGAAATTCTCATCAACAAGTAACAAAAACCAAGCCTGCAATTCTGTATAGGGAATAAACAGACCTACAAATTTATCACCACCCCCACCAGGTAACACATCTAACCAACTATTATAAGATTCTATATCATTATTTTCTAATTTTTCTTCTTCTGTTCTTACAAGTTCATAATATTGATCAAGTTGATCTTTAGTAATATTGGTATTTAGTGTGAATTTGTACTCTGTATTTGTAATTTCTTTATAGTTATAGGGAATAATAATAAACAATTCATCGGTAAACCGTTGAGCATATTCTAGGATAGTGCTATTATTCCTAATTTGTCTTATCGTATTATCTGATTCAAGAACAAATCCTTGTTCTTGTGAAAATTGCACTACTTCTTTTAGTTTATATCCAATAAATTCTTTAGCAATATTGGTGATACTTTTATTTGCGGTAAAATAAGTAGTAACACAAAAAAAAGTGAAAGCAATCAAAAACAAAGGTACTATTGCGAAAAGTATTTTGTATTTAAGACTTTTTTTTATATAAATTTGCTCATTAGGATTTCGATCCTGAATTGAAGGAATGGTGTTTTTTTTATTCACTTATTTATAAAACCTACTAAAATATACTATTATCAGGCATATTATAATATATATTATATTATAAATCAAATTTTAAAATAAATATATTTTTATAAAAACTTTGTATTTTCTAAAAATATGTTGTATAATAGTTTATGTTTGTTTAAATTAAACAAACAATACTCTAAAACTACACCCTATGGAAGTAATATATGTCTACCCCTCCTAATTATTTAGAAACTTATATTAAAGAACTCAAGCAAGTTTTCTATTTAACTTCTTCTATGCAAAAATCAGTGATGCATAGATCTATTGATCTCAAACCTATTTTAAAAACTGTATTAAAGGAATGTGTTGCTATTACCAATGCAACTAGCGGTTCTATCATGTTTAAACATCAACAATCAGACCGTTTGTTTTTTTATGCAGAACAGGGATTAGATCAGGATACTATAGAATCAACTAATATGCGTATTGGTGATGGTATTGCTGGAACAGTAATAGAAGAAGGTATTCCTAAAATCATTAATGATATTATGTTAGACCCTAAATATATTTCTATTAATTCTAAGGTTCGTTCCGAAATGGGTGTACCCATCACTGTTAGAGGAAATGTTCTTGGTGTGATTATCTTAGATCATACGGACACTAATGCCTTTACAGAAAAACATTTAGAATTAATACAAATGATCTGTAGTCATACAGGATTTATCATTTCTCACTATATAGAGACCTTACTAGCAGAAAAGAATGGTCGTCTTTTAGAGAATATGATCAATACTACTTCCCTCACATCAGCGGAAGATATTTTTAAAATTCTAACAACAGAACTAAATGCCCATAGTGCCTGTATTCTTAATATGGAAGGCGAAGTCTTCTTTCAAGAAGGTGAAATGGTAGAAGAAGTAACAATAACACCATCTTTATTCAAAGATGATCAAATCCAAATTCTAAAAACAGAAAACAATCAAAAAATCCCCTACACAAGAATTATCATTCCTAATACACAAAAAAATCTAACATTCGTTGCAGATAAAATTTATTATTTTGCAGAAAATGCCCAAACAGATCTTGACTTTGCTGACAAAATTTTAGAATTTTCTGTCGCTAAAAATGCTATCTTTCATCAAGACGAAACACTTTCTCAATGGGCTGAACGCAAAATGTCTGCTCCAGCAGGACAAGTTTATGACTTAGCGATCTCCAGTGTAGAAAAGGAAATCATCGCTGCTGCTCTTAAAAAGAACAAAGATAACAGACTAAAAACAGCATTGTTTTTAGGGATTAATCGTAATACCCTTAGACATAAAATGGAAATTTACGGATTAGAAAAATAACAATCATCACACCACCCCGATATAGAGGTGGTGTTTTTTTGTGAGCAATACTATTGTGCCTTGATAATTATGATAAAATATTGTATAATAAAGTATGATAGAAATATAAAATTTTCTATAATTCTATGAAAAATAGGAAGGATCACTATGAAAAAATTGATGATGAACAGTGCTTTATTGAGTGTGCTTTTTGTGTTAGGTGCTTGTACTGTTAAGACTGCCCCTATCCCCAAAGTTGCAGAGAATCCTACGGTAAATACTGGAATAAAAGACGCTCTAGCTCAGTTAGGATCTGTAGATAATATGACTAAATGGTCGCTAGCTTATGGTTCTAGGATTACATATATTTATTATCTTACTGATACTACATACAAATACATATATATTATTCTCGATCCCAACAATACTAATAGAATAGTACAACAGTTTGCAGAAGAGGGAAATTTAGATAAAGATAGCTCAGACTTCCCCTTATACAATCGTATTGACACTACAAAATTAACTGATAAAAAACAATATGATAAAGCCTATAATTTTAGTGCTACAAAATCAAGTGGATGGACAATCAATACATCAAAATGGGAAGATGCTAAGCTATCTGCACAGCATTTTATTGTTAAAGATAATATTCCTACAGAATTAAGCATGATAAGAGTAGATCTAAAAACTCCCAATACTCCTTTAGATGGCTATATATTAACAAGCCATGCCATGGACACTGCTATACTCGGTAATGCTGTATTTACAAAACAATAATTTATTAAACGATCAGCACACCACTTCTTTATTGGAGTGGTGTTTTTTTGTGTAGAATCGCCTCATTGACAATTATCATAGCTTATTATATAATAAATATGATACTACCTATAAATAGGAATCTTGCTTAAAAAAGGTAGGTACACCCTGCTTGCATAGGGTACAAAGCATCGTACATTCTCTGTGTAATAGGGATCTTGCTTAAAAGTTTACACTTTTTACGCTAGATAAGAAACCAATGTCGTTTCACTTCTTGTTTTCTAAAGGAGAAAAATATGAAAAGAATATTATTATTACTAACATTGGTTTTATCTACAACAATAACAGAAGCTCAAAAAATTAAAGATATTAATGGAGTCAAAATCCCTAAAGGCTATACAGCAAGATACGATGAACTTGATGATATATTTTTAGTAACCCAAAAAGATGACGTATTTGCAGATACACATGGTAAAAATACCTTTGATTTACGTTTTACAATAAAAGGAAATGTAGTAACTCCGTATGTAGACTTTAAATATTATGAATCAAAAAACTTACTTACAGAATCCTCAACTTTATATATTAAAAATAAAAGCAGTAAAATTCATAGGTACAATTCTATTTGGGAAAGCAGAGTTTTTGGACCTAAAATAGATCCTATTTTTGAAGATATTCGTTATTTTGAACAAATGACTTTTAACGATGACGGATTAAATAATTTTATCATGGAAAATTTAAATAATGAGAGCGAAGTAACAGTAAGATTCCACGGATATGAAACATTTGATAAAAAACTACGCACTAAATATGTTAAAGAGTTAGCGAGTGCAGTAGAATTCTATAAGAGAATATTAATTTCATTTGAATAAACCTAATCGTTTAGAGACAGATCATCGATGGCGTTATAATATAAGATTTGGACAACAATATACAATGTATATCGCTCTATTTACTAGTTCAAATCCTACTAAATACTACTATGTTTTTCGTGTTTCACGACTACACATAAATTTATAAAAGAAAGAAAGAATTGTATATAATACAAAGGGAGTACCACAATGAGTAATCAAGAAACAAACGAAAACCCCCTAAATTAATAGGGGGTTTTTGTTTAGAAATACTCGGATGAGTATTTCTCAGTTTGCTACCTGATTGTTTATAGTATACTGGAAAATCAAATAAATGTCAATA
>CAMRBT010000076.1 GCA_947040475.1 uncultured Brevinema sp. | reverse complement strand
CTGTTTTCGTGATTTCTGAATAATCAAAAGACACTCTATGGCGAAGTCCTGGGGTAGTTGGTTTAAATCGTTTGATACCCATTATTAGCCTCTTACTTCAAGAAATCAATCGTACCTTTTTTCACACTTACAACAGCTTTTTTATAGCGTTTTGTGAATCCAGGACGTGATATTTTTTTTGTTCTAAAGTTTTTGTTTCTAGGTTTAACAATTAATGTATTGACCTTTTCTACTTCAACTCCGTAATAACTTTCTATAGCCTTTTTAATTTCAATTTTGTTTGTAGTCATTGAGACTTCAAATACATATTTGTTGAGATTAGAAAGTTTAGAACTTTTTTCTGTTAGGATCGGTCTGATCAAGATTTCACTTACTACCATTGTTGACCTCTCTCTAATTTGATCATACCAGTATATCTTTCGTCAAACTTACGAAGTGCAGCTTCTGTCATGATTACTTGTTTTGCATAAAACAGTGGTAGGATATCAATAAAATCGACTCCATAATAAGCTGTTTTTGGCAAGTTTGAACAAGCTTTTAACATTTCTGCATTGTAGTCAACGTCGACAACTACGGTACGACCTTGTACAGATTCAAGATTGTTTTCTAATAGAGCTTTAAAGCTTTTAGTTTTTGAATCTTTTAATTCTAAAGAATCCACAATTTTCAATCCACCTTTACGGTAGAGTTCTGCAATAACATAAACATAAGCGTTAGCTTTTTGTTTTTTGTTAATGTGTTGTGTATAGTCTCTAGGTTTTGGACCAAAAGTGACACCACCACCTCTTAAGAGAGGAGAGTAGCTAGAACCACGACGAGCTCTACCAAGTCCTTTTTGGCGGAAAGGTTTTGCACCTGTTCCCTTAACTTCAGCACGTGTTTTTGTAGATGCTGTACCTTGTCTTTCATTTGCAAGACGAGCTACAACAACTTGGTGAACACATTTGCTAGAAGCACTTTCCCAAATATTGGATAGTTCTATTTCTCGAACTTTTTTTTGCGCGTTATATACATCAAACTTCATAATTACCCCTTTATTGCGTCACGAACAGTAACATAACTTTGTTTACTGCCGGGCACAGATCCTTCGATAAATAGAAGCTTTCTTTCTGTATCAATACGTAAAAGTCTTTGACTTAAAACAGTAACTCTTTCGTCACCCATGTGTCCGGGCATTTTTTTACCTTTAATAACACGAGCTGGAAAAGTACACTGTCCAATAGAACCAACACGACGGTGAGTTTTGGAACCATGACTGGCAGGTCCTCCACCGAAATTCCAACGCTTCATAGCACCTTGGAATCCTTTACCTTTTGAAATAGAACTGACGTCGACTTTTCCTAAAGATCCTAGAACTTCTTCATAACCTTTACCTTGATAAGGTGTAACATCTTCAACACGAATTTCAGATACGAATTTAGGTTTCCCTAAAACATCACTTTTTTTCGTTGTTTTGAAACCACAACCTAAGATAACGGCATTGTACCCATCTTTTTCGATAGTACGAAATCCTAAAACATCTGTATCAGAAAAATCAATAACAGTTGCACCACAAAGAGCACCTTTGTTATCATATAACTGAGTCATACCGAGCTTTTTCCCGATAATTCCGACTGTCTTAGCCTTCATTGTATATCCTCTAAATTGCTTATTGCTTGATTTCTACTTCAACGCCAGCTGGCAATTGAAGTTCAGATAAAGCATTTATTAGTTCTGTAGTAGGTTCAAATATATCGATCAATCTTTTGTGCGTACGCACTTCAAATTGTTCTCTAGCATTTTTGTCTACGTGTGGTGAACTCAATACTGTATATTTTTTAATATGAGTTGGAAGATGGATAGGACCAGCGATCCTACCACCTTTACTTTTCACAGATTCTACTATAGATGCAGCTGATTGTTCAATCAACGCTGTTTCGTAAGCTTTTAGTCTTACTCTGATTCTATTCACGATGTGAAACCCCTTTTATGTTATTCCACGATCTCAGTTACAACACCAGCTCCAACAGTACGTCCGCCTTCACGAATTGCAAAACGCATTCCGTTTTCGACAGCAATAGGAACGATAAGTTCTATTGTCATTTGTATGTTGTCACCAGGCATAACCATATCAGCACCTTTGATGTCTACAATGTTACCTGTAACGTCAGCAGTTCTAATATAGAATTGTGGTCTGTATCCTTTATGGAAAGGAGTTTTACGTCCGCCTTCTTCTGCTTTAAGCACATAGACTTCAGCATTAAAAGTTTTGTGAGGTGTAATTGATTTAGGTTTAGCTAAAACCATTCCACGACGAACAGCATCTTTATCGACACCACGTAATAGAATACCAGCGTTATCCCCAGCTTCCCCTCTGTCAAGTTGTTTACGGAACATTTCGACACCAGTACATACTGATTTCTTAACGTCTTCATAACCAATAATTTCGATTTCGTCTTGGATTTTCACAACACCACGTTCAATACGTCCTGTTACTACGGTACCACGACCAGAAATTGAGAATACATCTTCAACTGGCATCAAGAAAGGTTTGTCCAATTCACGAACAGGATCTTCAAAGAAGGTGTCCATTGCATCTACAAGTTCTTGGATACATTCGTTTTTCCCGTTTTCTAAAGCTCCACGAGCGGAACCACGAATAACAGGAACGTCATCTCCAGGAAATTGGTAAGCACTTAATAATTCACGAACATCCATTTCGACTAAGTCAATAAGTTCTGCATCTTCAGCGTCTATCATATCAACTTTGTTGATGAAGACCATCATTGCAGGAACGTTAACCTGACGAGCTAAAAGAACGTGTTCACGAGTTTGAGCCATCACGCCGTCTGTAGCAGCAATAACTAAAACAGCTCCGTCCATTTGAGCAGCACCAGTGATCATATTTTTGATATAATCCGCGTGTCCAGGACAGTCAACGTGAGCATAGTGACGTTTTGCTGAAGAGTATTCAACGTGAGCAGTATTAATGGTAATTCCACGAGCTTTTTCTTCAGGAGCTCCATCAATTTCTTCGTATTTTTTTGCATCAGCTTGACCTTTTGAAGCAAGGTAAGTTGTGATTGCGGCAGTAAGAGTTGTCTTACCATGGTCAACGTGACCAAGTGTCCCCACATTTAAATGTGGTAAAGAACGATCAAATGTAGCCATTGAATCCTCCAGCCTATTGGCGTGTATTTTATTTTTTGCTATTTGTTAATAATTAAAAATAGCGTTAATTTTTTGTTTTAGAAATTACTTTCTAATGTCATCCCAGAAGTTTCTTGGAAGTGGTTCGTAGTGAGCAAATTCCATTGAATATGTTCCACGACCTTGAGTCATAGAGCGAATGTCAGTTGCATAACCAAACATTTCTCCTAAAGGAACAAAACATTCTATTTCTTTTGCACCATGCTTCGATTCAGTACCTGTGATCTTAGCACGACGACCTGAAAGGTCACCCATTACAGATCCTTCGTATCCGTCAGGAGCAATAGCAAGGACTTTCATCATTGGTTCTAGGATAATAGGGGTTGCTTTATGCATCGCCGCTTTCATTGCCATAGATCCAGCAAGCTTAAATGCTAGTTCGGATGAGTCAACATCATGATATGATCCTTCATACAAACGAACTTTTACGTCTACCACTGGAAAACCAGCTAAAACGCCACTTGCAAGTGATTCGAAACAACCTTTTTCAACAGCTGGAATATATTCTTTTGGAATTTTTCCACCTTTGATATCATCAACGAATACAAATCCTGCTCCCAATTCTGAAGGTTCGATCTCGATCACAACGTGACCATATTGTCCCTTACCACCAGATTGTTTAGCATATTTGAAGTCTTCACCAGCTTTGCCTGTGATTGTTTCCTTATAAGCAACTTGAGGTTTACCAATATTAACTTCAACCTTATGTTCTCTTTTAAGTCTATCACAAATAATTTCTAAGTGAAGCTCTCCCATACCAGAGATGATAGTTTGTCCAGTTTCGTCGTTAGTAGTAACTCGGAATGTTGGATCTTCATCTTGAAGCTTACGGAGACTTTCGCCAAGTTTGTCCATATCTTCTTTAGTTTTTGGCTCAACAGCAACAGCAATAACTGGTTCTGGAAAGTCAATCGCTTCTAAGAATAATGGTGCATTCAAAGCAGTAACACTGTCACCAGTAATGGTGTCTTTCATACCAGCAATACCAATGATATCACCAGCATTTGCTGTTTCTACTTCTTCTCTTTTGTTAGCATGCATACGCATGATACGAGAAATTCTTTCTTTTTTATCTTTGTTCACATTATAAACATAAGATCCTTTTTCAAGAACCCCTGAATAAATACGAGCAAATACTAATTTACCAATATGTTTATCAATCATAACTTTAAAAGCTAACATTGATAAAGGTTCTTTATCTTCTGGCTTTCTGATTTGTTCTTCACCTTCAGGTGTTGTTCCTACCATAGGTGGAATGTCTGTTGGTGCTGGAAGGTAATCACGAACTCCGTCTAATAATGGTTGAATTCCTTTGTTCTTGAGCGCTGCTCCACAGAACACTGGGTACATACGACCATCAATAGTCATCGCTCTAATACCAAATTTAATTTCTTCTACAGTGAGTTCTTCACCTTCGAGGAATTTATGCATTAGATCGTTGTTAGCTTCTGCAATAACTTCTACAAGATTGTGATGCCAAAGTTCAGCATCTTCTTTCATGTTTTCAGGAATTTCAGCAGTTACATATTGAAGGTTATCGTCTTTATCTTCCCATATTAAAGCTTTCATCTCAACAAGATCGATAACGCCTTGAAATTTCTCTTCAGACCCGATAGGGTATTGAACAGGAGTTCCTTTAACGCCCAATTTTTGTTGCATTGATTCAATAGACTTCAAAAAATCCGCACCCATTTTGTCCATTTTATTCATGAACGCCAAACGTGGAACATTATATTTGTTAGCTTGTCTCCAAACTGTTTCAGACTGAGGTTCAACTCCAGCGGATACATCAAATACAGCTACAGCTCCATCTAATACGCGAAGGGAACGCTCAACTTCAGCAGTGAAGTCAACGTGTCCTGGTGTGTCGATAATATTAATTTTAATATCATCCCAGTAACAAGTAGTAGCGGCAGAAGTAATTGTAATACCTCTTTCCTTCTCTTGTTCCATCCAGTCCATTTCGGAAGCACCTTCATGAGTTTCCCCAAGTTTATGTGTCTTACCTGTGAAAAATAAGATACGCTCTGTGATGGTTGTTTTACCAGCATCAATATGAGCAGCAATTCCTATGTTTCTTAATTTGTTTTTGGCAAACTGTTTTTCAGCCATTGTTATAACCTCTTACTACCACTTATAATGAGCAAAAGCACGGTTAGCTTCAGCCATTTTAAGTGTATCAGTACGTTTCTTGATAGTAGATCCGCTATTATTAAAAGCGTCTACTAATTCTTTACCTAACTTTTCACTCATAGAATGTTCTCGTCGCTTTCTTGCGTAATCTACGAGCCATCTAAGCGCTAAAGCTAATTGACGTTCAGCACGAACATCAATAGGTACTTGATAGGTTGCCCCACCAACACGTCTTGATTTGACCTCTACTGGAGGTTTAATGTTGTTGAGCACTGTTTCAAAAGCTTCCAATGCAGGAAGTTCTGTTTTTTCAGCTAAGAAATCCATTGCAGAATATACAATAGAAGTCGCTAAACTTTTTTTACCATCTAACATGACACGATTGACAAGTTTGGTAACCAAAACACTATTGTGTTTTGCGTCTGCTGACAAAGGACGAAAATGTCCCTTCGCTTTTTTTCTTGGCATACAAGGCCCCTTCTGTTATTCGCCAATTAGCAAACTGCTTCAACGATGTTCAATATTTAAGTAACACAAACATCATTTACTCAGAGTTACAATTAACATAGTTGTTTTCTAGCCTTTCACTAGAGCGTCAGACCGTAGTCCGATACTGAATTAAAGATCCTAATTCTTAGGACGCTTAGTTCCATATTTGGAACGACCTTGCTTACGACTATCAACACCCATTGAATCGAGTGTACCACGAATGATATGATAACGCACACCTGGTAAGTCTTTTACACGACCACCACGGATAAGAACAACTGAGTGTTCCTGCAGATTGTGTCCAACACCTGGAATATAAGCAGTTACCTCAACACCGGTAGTAAGACGCACACGAGCGATCTTACGAAGAGCGGAGTTTGGTTTTTTAGGAGTCATCGTTGTTACACGAGTACAGACTCCTCTTCTTTGAGGATTGGACTTAAGAGCAGGAGATTTTGTTTTTTTCTCAACTGTCTTACGACCGAATCGCACTAACTGGTTAATAGTAGGCATCGAGCAGACCTCTTTCTTAAATTAAGCTGTTACACTTTTATATATAATTAATAACAATCTATCAAATAGATCTTAATATTGTAGCATGAAAAAATGTTTTTGTCAAGCTATTTCCAAGAAATAGCGAGTTAAAACAAAAATTTATTGCTAAAAATTTCCTAACGAAGAAGTCACACTTTTCTGGATTTTGGTTTTTGTTTTCTAAGTATTAAACTTGAAAAAACTCTTTCAATAGACAGTGCCAGAATATATCTTTGAAAGATTCTCATAAAGGTTTTTATTACCCTTACAAAAATTTATTAAAATCTATTAAAAAATAGACTAAGTCACTATCTAAAAAGATAGTTCATACTATTATAGATTAAATCTTATAAGATTGTCAATCATTTAATAAAGTTTTAAATTGTTTATTTTAAATTATTTATATTTTTTATTGCTAAATTGAATTTAATAATAAAAAAGCCCTCAGATTACTCCAAGGGCTTTTATTTAAGTACTTATTATAGTATCAAAAAACCTAAGCTTCCACTTATTAACAATATAATCAAAGGATTTAATTTTAAGAAGTATCCCATTCCAAAAAATAATAATACTAATATTATTTGAAAATAATCACTTATGCTATTCTTTGCTATATTTAGAGATACGATTAAGACACTCCCTAAAGTAGCAGGCATAATTCCTTTTACCATATTTGATAACCATACTATATTTTTACTTTTTAGGATGATTTTTGAAAGTGCTATAATTAGTATAAAAGAAGGTAGCATTACCCCCACTCCCGCTAATACAGATCCAACAAACCCGTTATACCCTAAGATCATTGCCGCTTTATAAGCAATAAAAGCTACTGTTAAAATCACAGGGCCTGGTGTAGTTGAGCCTATCACAAAACCAAATAAAAATTCTTCTTCTGTAAGCCATTGAGACTGGACTACAATTTTGTTATGTATCATAGGAATAAGTACCAAGCCTCCCCCATAGACGATAG
>CAMRBT010000075.1 GCA_947040475.1 uncultured Brevinema sp. | reverse complement strand
ATGTTTGAAGAAAATTCTAGAGATCAAGAGTATAGAGAATTTCTTCAAGAAAGAGTTACAAAAGAAAGTATTGCAATATTATATCAAGAATTACAACAATTAGATCTTGAATATGCTCAAAAAATAGCTTCTACTGATCAACTTAGAATTATAAGAGCTTTGGAAGCGATAAAAGTCACACAGATCAAATTTTCACAATTACATCAATATAATATAAAACCTAATTGGGAATGGACATTCTCAAAACCAACGATGACTAGAGAAGATATTTATAAAAGAATAGAACAAAGAGTTTTGGTAATGTTAGAAAGTGGTTTAATAGAAGAGACACAGTCTTTACTTCAGCGTTTTGGGAAAGATATTCCTGCTATAAACACGATAGGGTATAGACATGTTGTAGAATATCTTGAAGCTTCTAAAAATTTTGAGGAAATGCGAGATACCTTGATGCAAGATACAAGACGTTTTGCTAAAAGACAAGAAACCTTATTTCGTTCTCTAATAGACTCTAGTGATATTTTAGATCCTGAAATCTTACTAAATCAAGGAATATTATAATGCCAAAAAAAAATCAATTTTCTTATACTTCAAAAAAACAAGAATTAGAAAATATTATAGATGATATTGATTCTTCACAATCTTTTGAAGAAAAAGAAGAATTATATATAAAAGGAATAGAAATTGTTAATGAACTAGAAAAAAATCTAACGAAACAACAAGATGTTATTTCTAAGATCATAAAAGAAAAATAGATAAAGACCTTTTTATTAAAATATAAAAAGGTCTTTGTTTTTTTAAACAATCATGATATAATATTTATTTGTATCATTTATTGTAGGAGAATTATTATGAAACAAATCATCTTATTTGAAACAAAAATATGGCAAAATATAGAACAAGTTTGTCTGAATAAATTTATCCATGAAATCACAGTAGGTATTTATGATAATATTGATAGAGTTAAAGCCAGTGGTTATCAAGCAAAAATTATATGTAATCGCCTTCAAGAAAAACCGTACTCTTGTTTAACGCCACTCTATGAAAAAGATATCTATCAAGAACAACTTGTCCAAGAGCAGACTGCTCAGGAACAACTTGTTCCCAAAGATCATATTATTTGGAATAGTTCTTTTATTTTTGATAAAATCCTAGTAGAAAAGCTTACAGAAGAAATGAGCTTAGTATCAGATGATGGTGTATGGATAGCGATCCGTATTAAAAATATTACTACGAATATTCAAGAGTTATTATATAACGAAGAATCTCTTGAAAAACACAGTAAATCTATACAGGTAAAAGCTATTAGTATACGCTCTTACGAAGATATTATTGTAAGTGTACAACATACAATGGTGACGGATCTTGAGCTTTATATAAATGGTAATCCCGAATTAGAACAAATTCAAGAAAATGTCTTTGTTCACCCCAGTGCTAATGTCAGAAGCCCTGTTGATTTTGATGCCCAAGATGGTAAAATTATTATAGGAGCTAATACTAAAATAACAGCTTTTACTCTAATAGAAGGACCTGCATTTATCGGCAAAGAGTGTCTTCTTACAAGAGCGTTTATAAGACCTAAAACTGCTATAGGGGATCATTGTAGAATTGCAGGGGAAGTATCTCTTACAACAGTTAGCCCTTACTCAAATAAGTCTCATGATGGTTGTATTGCTTTAAGTCATATAGGCTCTTGGGTAAATTTAGGAGCAGGCACAGAATGCGCTACATTAAAATACACTTATAGCTTTTTAGATTTTGATATTAATGGTAGTAAATTTCCTACTAGCATGATAGGGTGCGGTACAATTTTTGGAGATTGGACATCTACAGGAGTTGGTACGATTTTACCTCCAGCAACGATTATTGGATTGGGAGCAAGTTTGAATAAACCTTATCAGCAATTACCTAAATTTATCAAACCCTTTGCATGGAATCAAGAATCGTGGATAGTCGATAAATGGATTCAAGTCGCTCAAATAAAAATGAATAGACGAAACTTGGATTTTTGTACTCATAAAATTTTATTCTATGAAAAATTAATGAAAATAAACAGTAAAAATGTATAAAAACTTGTTTTATAATTTACAAAATGAAAGAGATGTTGTATAATAAAAGGATACACTAATTTAAGGATGTTCAATATGTTAAGAATACTCATGCAAATCAGACAAGGATTTGTTTCCTATATTTTATGGCCAATCACGACATGTGTCATATACTGCCCGCTTATTGTTCTTTTTTTGTTACTAAAAGATTATAAAAAAGTAGGGTGGGGTATTCATCAATGGGGAGAAAGTATTTTCAAACTATTAGGTCAACCTTATGAAATTGAAGGACTAGAAAATATTGATAAAGACAAAAGATATCTTCTTATCAGTAATCACAGCTCTATGTATGATGTGTCTTTATGCACTTTACTTTTTAATCAACAGCCTATATCATGGATTTTAAAAGAATCTTTATTAAAAATTCCTGTGGCTAATTTAATGTTCCTTTTAGGAATTGGTATTCCTATCTCTAGAGCAAATGCTCGAGGTTCTCAAAAGAAAATCATGGATAGAATTAAAGTATTAAGAGAAAGTATTAACCCTCATATCATTATGTATCCTGAAGGTACTCGTTCTAAAGATGGTGAAATACATGATTTTAAAAGAGGATTTATTAAAGTAATGAAAGAATACGAAATGGATGTATTACCTGTAACATTGAGTGGGGTCTACACTTTTTTTTCTGCAAAACAAAAACTTACCAATCCTAGTGCAGTTTTAAAAGTAACAATACACCCACCTCAAACATATCAAGAATTACACACAATGACAGATAAAGAAATTTTAGAAAAAATGCAAACAATGATAAAAAAGGATTATTACGCATAAAAAGGAAATATCCATGTTATTAACTAATTCCTTAGGCTTTTGTCAATTACAACTCAAAAATTTTGAAGGCCCTTTAGATCTTTTAGATGAATTAATAGGTTCTTCTAAGTTGGATATTACAGAGATTTCATTAGCACAAGTAACAGAACAATATTTGATCTATCTAAAAGCAATGAAAGACTTTAACATTGATCTAGCTTCAGAGTTTTTTGTCGTTGCGGCCACTCTTATCCATAGTAAATCTCGAAGATTGCTCCCAAAAATGATAGATGAAGATGAAGAGCTTTTAGACGAACAAGAATTATTAAATCGTCTAAAAGAATATCGCTATTATCGATTATTAGCCAGAAAAATGGAAATTAGTTTGGATAAAGGTTCTGTTTATTTTACTAGAGGTAGGGCTTTTTCTTTGAATGGAACAAGAGAAAAAAAAGAAATAGATGAATTGACCATAGGTGATTTGTTTAGAGTAATAATACGGTATAGAGGTGCTTTTATTAGAAAAGCTATTCCTATAAAAAAACGTTTTGTTTCCGTAGAACAAAAAGTAGAACGATTGTCTAAATTATTATTAAATAGATCTGAAATGAAATTCAGTGAAATAATGGTAGGGGAAGATCTAAAGCCAGATAAAATAGCAACATTCTTAGGAATTGCTGATATGACTTACCATCAAAAAACCAGCATTGTTCAAAATCATTTATTTGAAGATTTTCAAGTAATCAAAAAAAATCCTTCAAAATAGAGGTATGATGAATTCATTATTTATTAATAAAACTTATTCTCAAGAACAATTAAAAGGTTTATTGGAATCGATATTATTTGTTACAGGAAAGCCTATAGAAACAGAAAAATTATGCACATGGTTTAATTGTTCTAAAGATGTATTAGATACGCTAATTGCAGAACTAAATAGTATGTATCTGGATAGAAGTGCAGGGTTTACTATTCTTTCTGTTGCTAATGGATATCAACTGATGACAAACCCTTTGTACAAAGACGAACTAAGAGAAATTTTTGGTTCTAAAGAAGAAAATAAACTTTCTCAAACATCTATGGAGATTTTGGCGATTATTGCCTATAAGCAACCTGTGGCAAAAGAAGATATAGATAAAATTAGAGGCGTTAATAGTTCGAGATCTTTAAATACTTTATTAGGACATAAATTAATAGACATCGTTGGAACGGATAGTTTATTAGATAATATTCTTTATGGCACTAGTAAAAAATTTCTAGAAGTTTTTAGATTAAAAAGTCTCAATGATTTACCATCTCCAGAAAGTTTGGAATTGTCAGAGTTATCCGATATTTTGAATTCTGTAGATGATGAATTTGATAAAAATGAAGAAGAATTATTTGAAGAATAATTATTTATTTATTTATTGAATATACAAAGAAATAACTGTATATATTTTTGTTAAATCCTTAATACAAAACGAAATAAAACACTGTACATTTAGTTGCATTTTATCATAAAGATTGTTAAAATTATATAATAAATAGGAAAGAGGGGCAAATGGAAAATTTTAGACCTCCTGTAATGGATGA
This sequence comes from uncultured Brevinema sp., assembly GCA_947040475.1. Taxonomy (GTDB): domain Bacteria; phylum Spirochaetota; class Brevinematia; order Brevinematales; family Brevinemataceae; genus Brevinema_A. Next base: position 2,918 of record CAMRBT010000075.1, on the reverse strand, counting down.
ATTCTCAAAACAACAAATAAAAAAGAAGTATATAGTTTTTTGTATTGTTGTTTTGAGCATATTGATATTAGGTTTTGGATCTTATTTTAGTTTTAAAAAAATAACGGTTTATTTAAATTATTTATCAGTAGAAAAAAAGCATCAACTGCTTCGTGATTATTATAAAGCATTATCAGAAAAAGATTCTACAACAGTAGAAAAAATTGCACCTGATTTTTCTTTAACAAACACATATAATTTTTTAACAGTATCAGGGCCTTATTCTTTATATATTTATCCAGATATGCAGACAAACGAAAACAATTTATTATTTACTCTTATAGATAATAGCGTCAACCCTAATATTTCTTATATAAAAGAGGTTACCTACACTAAAGATGTTGATAGTAAAGAATTTAGAATACAAGACATAAAAGAGATGGGTGTTGGACGTCAAATTGACTAAAAACTATTGATTTTATTTATTAGAGAAAAGAGGATTACCATGTTTGATACACAAGATTTATTAAGTCAAATAAATATTTATAATAAATATTCACGTTATATTGAATCAGAAAACAGAAGAGAGACATGGCACGAAATTTGTGACAGAGTCATGACAATGCATATGGAAAAATATCCACATATGACGGATGAGATAGCTAAAGCCTTTTCTTTTGTTGTAGATAAAAAAGTTTTACCATCTATGCGTAGTTTACAATTTGCAGGAAGACCTATCGCTTTAAATCCAGCTCGATTGTATAATTGTTCTTATGTAGCTGTTACTTCACATAAGGTGTTTTCTGAGATTATGTTTTTATTACTTTCTGGAACTGGCGTAGGGTTTTCTGTACAAAAACATCATGTTGCTCAATTACCTGCTATTAAAAAAGCTTCCCGAAATGTTCGTTACATGATTGGTGACAGTATAGAAGGATGGGCTGAAGCAATTAATAAACTAATAAAATCTTATTTAGGATTATCTGAAACATACCCTAATTTTGATTATAGAGATATTAGAGCGAAAGGAAGTATCCTTAAAACAAGTGGTGGTAAAGCTCCAGGCTCAGAACCATTAAGAATTTGTTTAGAAAATATTGATAGAGTTTTATCTGAAAAAAAACAAGGTTCAAAACTTACACCATTAGAAGTTCATGATGTAATTTGTTTTCTTGCTGATGCTGTTTTAGCTGGTGGAATTAGAAGATCAGCAACGATTTCTTTATTTTCTAAAGATGACATGGAAATGCTTGAGTGTAAAACTGGAAATTGGTGGGAAAAAAATATCCAAAGAGCTAGAGCTAATAATTCTGTGATTTTGGATCGTAATACTACATCTAAAGACGAGTTTATGAAACTATGGACAATTGTTCAAAATAGTGGCAGTGGTGAACCTGGTATATTCTTTACTGATGACTTAGAAATGGGTACAAATCCTTGTGCAGAAATTTCTTTATCAAATCATGGTTTTTGTAATTTAATTGAAGTTAACGCAGGTAGTGTTTCCTCTCAATTTGATCTTAATGAAAGAGTTAAAGCAGGATCTCTAATAGGTACTTTACAAGCTGGTTATACAGATTTTCATTATTTGAGAGATGAATGGAAGCTTCAAGCTGAAAAAGATGCTCAAATTGGAATTTCTTTAACAGGTATTGCTGATGGGAATGTATTAAATTATAATTTACAAGAAGCAGCAGGTATCGTATTACAAGAAAATGCTCGTGTTGCAGATATCCTTAATATTAATCATTCTGTTCGATCTACTACGGTAAAACCAAGTGGTAATTCATCTGTAGTTCTCAAAACTAGTTCTGGAGTTCATGCAAGACATGCCCCATACTATTGGAGAAGAATGAGAATAGGAAAATTTGAAACAATGTATGATTATCTTTCTATTAGAGCTCCTTATTTATTAGAGGATGATGTGATGAATCCATCAGAGGCTATTATTAAAGTCGCTATTAATTCTCCTGCTAATGCTATTTTTAGAGATGAAAGTTCAATAGACTTTTTAGAACGTGTAAAATATTTACATAATTCTTGGATACAACCAGGACATAGAGAAGGAACAAACACCAACAATGTGTCTGCAACTTGTTCTATTAATGATGAAGATTGGGGAATTGTTGGAGAATGGATGTGGAATAATAGAAATAGCTATAATGGTATTTCCATGCTTCCTTATGACGGTGGATCTTATCCTCAACTACCATTTGAAAATTGTACAGAACAAGAATATAATGAATTTGTAGTTCAAGTAAAAGATGCTTATGCTCAAGGTAGTATAATCAGCTTAGATGAGATACAAGAATTTCAAGATAATACAGACCTAAAAGGGGAGGTAGCTTGTGCTGGAGGTGCTTGCGAACTATTTTAATAATAAAAAATTCTATTAATAAAAATTTTTATTAAAAATAAATTATATCTTGACAATTTAGTTTTTATGATATGAACCGATGATATTAATATAATAAATATTAATGGAGATATTGATCATGATTAAAACTAAATTATCGATTTTATTGTTAGCTACTTTCTTTATAACTACTGTTCCTACCTATTCTGTAAAAGCTGATCTTACACCTTTTAGATTAAATAATTATGTGTACTATGAAATCTTATACAGAGTACAAGGAATTTCTGGAACAGAATTTAAAAATGTCGTAGTTATTGAAGAAACTTCTAAAAAACTTGTTTTTGAATATGATGGACAAAGATATACTGCTAAAAACCTTGTTCAAGGTGCGATTCATGTTGAAATGCCTGAAGGGTTGAGAGACAGATATCTAACACGTACATCTATTCCAGCAATTTTATTAGCACAAATGATAAATCATATGTAATAAACCGCACTGGAGATATAGTATCATGATTCGAACTAAATTATTAATTTTATTAATAGCAGCTTTTTTTACAACTGCTATTCCTAGCTATTCTTT
>CAMRBT010000074.1 GCA_947040475.1 uncultured Brevinema sp. | reverse complement strand
CTATCAGGAACTTTTATATTTTTTAAGGATTCTATATTAATTCTATTATTATTGAGCCATTCTGTATCTTCTCCACCTGGAACAAATGCTTTTGCTTCTACGACTTCATCTTGTGATAAATATTGAATAACGGTTGCTTTATCAACATATTTTTCTGTAGCGTTATAATATTCACCTAGATATAGCAGATTATCCGCACCAAAAATCGTGAATTTTTTATTATCATTTAAAAAAGTAAGTTCCCCAATTTTTGCTTGATTTAAGGCAACTTTTCTATAGATAAAAGACTTTTGATAAGAAGGTAGGACAAAAGCGTTCATTAAATAAGTAACAATAAAAACATAGTATAAGATAGAAGTTAGGATCATATAAAATGTTAAGCGATAAATACTCGTACCCGTACTTACCATAGCTATCATCTCACGAGTGGAAGATAATTTACTTAATACGTATGCTGTAGCAAATAAAAAGCCAAAGGGTTGTAGAATAAAAGTCCAATAAGGAACAGTATTCAAATAATGAAGATTTAAATAATAGCTATCATAATCTTCAGGAAGCCTTCTTAAATCTTGAAAAATTTGAGCTAATTCATAAATAGAAACGAATAGCACAATTGCACCTATCATAGACAAAATAAATTGCTTCATAATATAAGAATCTAGTTTATTCCAGCGTAGTGTTCTTAAATTAGCTACAAAATGATCTTTATGAAAAAAACCAATAAAGCCAGTAACACTATTGTATAAAAAATATCCTATATCTCTTATAATTTCAAAAATAGCTAAGCTTTTATATTTAGATAAAAAAAGTAGTGCTTTATCTTTCACTAGTCATCCTTAAAATTATTCATTTAACTTTCTAATATATAATACTAATGCTACTATCCCAAAACATATTGTGGGTATCCACACCAATTCAGGGGGTAATTTGTTTTGACTAATAGAATTTTCAATAGCAGATTTGAAACCATAAAAGATCAGAACGACTACTAAACTAATACTAAGCCCCTCCCCTCGTCCACTTCTAGCAGAAAACATACCTAAAGGAAGAGACAATATCGCAAATACTAAAGCAATAGCTGGTAAGGCTAATTTATCGTATAATTTCATGAGGTCATAATTGGGTAATTCTGTTCTAGCCTTTTTTTGAGCAATAACATTATTTTTTACGGTAGTAGTTAATAAATCTAAATTTGTTTCCATAAAATTAGAAATAGCAATTAAATCTTTTTCATCTTCAGCCATAGCGTAAATAGATTTTTTATTAAAACGAACTAAATTTGCCAATCTATCAATAACCGTTTTATTACTAATTATAGTCTCATAAGATTTTCTGTTTTGAATGTTGATTTCTTTGGTATCTATTTGTTTTTTTAAATCTTTAAAAGTAAAGGTGTCAGGGCCTTCGTAATATCCATCTCCTGGAAGCCATACATAATTATGTAAAGTCATAGAACCAAAAGAAGATAAATAAAACTCTTCTTTTACAGTAGTACTTATAGTAGGACTTTCTTCTACCGCTTGAATATTTGTATTCAAGGGATCTGTATTTTCATCAGCTATATTAGTCATTGTGTTTGTTATTGTATTTGTTTTGGTTGTTATTTCATTGATATCGCCTTGTAAAAATCTCATCACATAATGTTCGGGATTGTCTGGACTCACATAAATACGCCCTTCTTGAGCTCTGATCGTTCTTCGATTTTCTACATCCACTGCATATACATTATGGAGAATATCGTCACTTCCTTCTACCTGAGAAGTACTTTCAAAGCTTAGTTGCACCGTACCAATATTCAAAAACACATTATCCATCAATTGTACTACTGGTTTTTGAGAGAGGACTTTCCCTTTAAGTTGTAGATAATAAGCATTAGAGGCTGTTTCTACTGTGTTTTTAAAGTTATATGCAAAAATCATAATCATTATACCAAAAACAATTCCTGGCAACATAATACGAAATTGTGAAATTCCACAAGCACGCATTGCTACAATCTCACTATCTTGTGACAATTGTCCCATCAACAGAAGATATGCGGGTAACACTCCAAAAGGTACAGAAAAAGAAATCAAAAAAGGAACCAATGCTCCAAACATACTCATCACATGAAAGAGAGGAACATTTTGTTCAAAGTAATAACGAATAATATAGTATAGCTCATTAATCATAATAATAGAGGAAAAAAAGAGCACACCAATAATATAGTTTACTAATAGTTGCGAGTAAAAATACCTATCAAGAGAAGTGTAAAACCAAGTGTAGAGAATTTTTCTAAATGATTCTATAATCATACTATAAGGAAATCCTTTTTGTTATTATAAAATGACTAATTATCAATTGTTGATTTGTTGATTATTAAAATAATGTTATAGCAGTATTAAAAAATGTTAATCCCAACATTATACCTAAAGCAATCAAAAGAATTGTTGGTAAAGAATACATAACAATAACTTGAGAGACTGATAATTTAAAATAAGTCATAAACAATCTTACTTTTAATATCCAAGCAATAAAAACGACAATATATATACTGATTTTGAATACTATTACTATTGTAGGTATAGCAAATCCCAAGAGAGCTAAGGGAAGAACCATCAATAAAACTATATCTGTCGTTAAATACAATCCTAAAAATTGTAGCATATTGATTTTACGATGAAAAAAACTAACACCAAATAAAACAATACTTAAAAATAAATAAGAGCTAATATAATAAGCAATTAATTGAAAAAAAACTGTGTGCGGAGCTACAGAACCTTGCCCTAACATCTCTCCTAAAAATAAGGAAAGTACCCCTATGATAGAGATCATAAATCCATTCATAAAAAGAGCTTTTGTTCTGTAAGATTTTAGTTCTTCAAAGGTTTCTTTAGGCTGTGAAAACAAGCCTAAACTTGTCCATAAAACATCTAACATTATTTAACTCCTAAAATTGATACAAATATAATACAGGAGAATATCCGAGAGCAGGCTTTGTATCTATTAAATTGACTGTAGGAACTGCATTAGGAGCCATTACAGAGATTAAATCTGTAATACTAAAGGCTGCACTCTGTGGGGTGATTGCTTCGAGATTTGCTTTAGGTAAATTATATTTTTCTCTTGTATATGCGACAACTCTATGGAAATCACCTAATTCGTCGATCAATCCATTCTGTACTGCTTGTTCTCCTGTGAACACACTACCATCGGCTAAAGGTCTAATAACATCTTTAGATTTATTACGCCCCGTTGCTACTGCTGTGAGGAATTGATCATAGGTATTATCTACCATAGTTTGTAAAAAAATACGTTGTTCTTCTGTCATTTTTGTATAAGGAGAAAGCATATCTTTGTTTTTTCCACTAGTGATAGCTTGATATTTGATACCGACTTTTACTAAGAGATCTGTGAATTCTACTCCACCTAAGATGACTCCAATACTACCTACTAAAGATCCAGGATTGGCAAACATTCTATCAGATCCTACGGTTGCATAGTATCCACCTGAAGCAGATAAATCCGCAATACTAGTGATAACAGGCTTTCCAGCATCTTTAATTCTTTGTACGGCAGCGTGTAATTCTTGAGAAGCTCCAACGGTACCACCGGGACTATTAACACGAATAATAACAGCTTTTATATTGTCGTTAGTTACTGCATATTGCATTTGTTCCAACCAAAAAGAAGCTCCTCTTTGTTGTTTAGCAAAAACACTTTGATTTTGAGAAACGAAAGAAATAGGCTCATCAATTCTGATGACACCTATGGTATCTCCACCTTTACTCATGCCAGTAAGAGAAGTTAAAGAATTCATTGAGCTTGGTTTTTTACTTTCTTGTTCTTTGTTTCCTGTTGCAAGGATCACTATTGCTGTTCCAATACTTACTGCATATAAAGCAATAAATACTACTAGTACCATATTTTTTTTCATTCTTGTACTCCTTTTTTATTCAGTCATGAGAGACTTTTTAGTACCTGACATATATAATTGCAGGGAATTTGTAAAATTTTTGTATATTTCTTCATCAGATAAAACGGACATTTTATCTCTAGAATCTTTTATGCTCTTTACATAAGCACCTTCTAGTTCGCTTATTTCTTCACCAAAAAGCACATGCCATGCTTCTGGGGTATATTTTTGTTGTGCGACTTCTAGTAACATCGCCGTACCAAATCTAAATTGAAGATAATTCCAAAACCCTAAAATCTCAGGATAAATGAGCGTTTGATATAATTCTTCTTTGGTTTTTTGAGGGTAAAAATACCGCTGAGGTCTTTCTAATAATTCTAAGATAGAAACAAAGAAAACGTCCTTTATAGCAAAATCTACAGCGACATTCATTAATAACTCATTATCTTTATTAGCTATTTTATTTACTTTTATAAAATTTTGAAATTCTTGTAAAGGAATAAAAGCATTATTTTTATTCTTCAAAGAAAATTCTGCATATAAAGATGCAAGGTACCCATATATTAAGGTTTTATTTTCGTAAAAGGGTTTGATAAAAAATAAATTTTCTCCAATAATATGAAAATTATAAAAAGTATTATCTGTTAATCCTTCTATAAAAACGGACTCATCTGATAAATTTTTAGATTGTTTTTGTTTGAGGAAGGCTATAATTTTTGCCGTATCATTAAGAATTTTATCTTTTGGATCTTCTCCTATAAAAGAAACAATAACATCTTCTTTACCTTGAAATAAATAAACATCTCCTTCTTTTACCAGTTTATTGTTAAAAGAACTGCAAGAGCTACTTATAAAACATACTAATAATATTCCTATTATTTTAGTTTTTTGGATAAAATAATTCATTTATTTTCCTTATATCTCTAATATTGAGTTGATAGTGTTTTTCATTATAACAAAGATCCTTATTATTTACAATAAAATGAACATATAAAAAAGCCAGTAAAATAAATTCACTGGCTTTATATATATTTGACTATTTATTTTTTGAAACAATATAGCGAACTTGATCAATAAGCATATCAATCGCCACTGTATTATGATCCGTATAAGGAATAATAATATCAGCTTTTTTCTTTGATGGTTCTACAAATTGATCATGTCCCGGTTTTGCTGTTGCAAGATATTGATTAATAGATTGCTCTATCGTTCGACCTCGTTCCACCGTATCCCTAAGTAATCTTCTAATAAATCTAAGATCTGCCTCTGTCTCTACAAATACTTTAATATCCATTAACTCTGTAAGACTATTATCCGCAAAAGACAAAATACCTTCTAAAATAATAACACGACTAGGTGTTATTGTTTTGGTTTCACTAGATCTTGTATGCGTATTAAAACTATAAATAGGTTGTTCTATTGTTTTTCCTTCTGATAAGGATTTTAAATGATCTTTCAGTAGATCAAAATCAAAAGCATTGGGATGATCATAGTCTGTGTTAATTCTTTCTGCTAAGGTCAAATGATCTTGAGAGTTGTAATAATTATCCTGCCTTACGATGATCACTTCTTCACTACAAAAAGCACTTTCAATAGCTTGTGCAATGGTTGTCTTACCGGAGGCTGTACCCCCAGCAATACCTATTAAAATATTTTTCATATATCGACTATCCTATAAACATTCCTGCAATCGCAGCAGTCGTCCAAGAAGCAAAAGCTCCAGCCCACATTGCAGAAAATCCTAAACTAGCTATATCTTTTTTTCTTTCTGGAGCCAAAGGAGTAATTCCTCCTATTTGGATACCAATAGAACTAAAGTTAGCAAAACCACATAAAGCATAAGTTGCTATAACTGCTGATCTAGGAGATATTGCATTAGTTTTAATTAATTCGGCAAGATTCCCAACAGCAACAAATTCATTAATAGCTATTTTATTACCTAATAAAGAACCAACTATTTTAACATCTTCTCCACTAACACCTAAAAGATAAGCTACATATTGAAATACAGATCCAAAAATAACATTTAAGGAGAGTCCTTCACTGATAGTACCTAATCCCATATCGATCACTGTAATTAAAGCGATAAAAGCTAATAACATAGCTCCTACATTCATCGCTAGTAACAAACCATCACTAGTTCCTTGAGCTGCAGCACCAATAATATTATCAGATACCTCAATCTCAGGCATAGCGACATCACCTTCTGTTTGAGAATGTTCTGTTTCTGGGTAGAATATTTTAGAAAGCATTAAGCCTGCTGGTGCACTCATCACACTAGCACTAATAAGATGTCCTGCATCTATACCCATCGCTACAAAACCAGCAAACACACCACCGGCAATCGTGGCAAAACCACCTGTCATTACCGCATGGATTTCTGAATTTGTCATCTTTTTTATAAATGGTTTAATTAAAATAGGCGCTTCTGTTTGTCCTACAAAAATATTTCCAGCACAAGACAAGGTTTCTGCCCCAGAAGTTTTCATTGTCCAACGCATAAATTGAGAAATTTCTGCGATCAGTACTTGAACTACACCTAAGTAATATAGAACAGAAATAAAAGCTGAGAAGAATATAATAGTAGGTAATACTTGTACAAAGAATAAAAAATACCATGGTTCTTGAATAGTAGCTAAAGGTCCAAAGATAAAACTAGCCCCTGCATTACTTGGAATAGATAAAAAATTACCCACACTTACAGATAACTGTTGGAGATGATAAGCCATCGTTCCTTGTGTACCATTAGTATTTTCTGCTATCGCAAAAGATAATCCCAAACTTATATTTAAAGCGACTAATACTAATGCTGAATTTATTGGAGTAATATGAAATGCTTCTTTTTTAATATATTTACGTAGTAACCATATTAAAACAACAATACCCCACATTATATTGACGGTTAGTGTCATTGCACCTTCATAACTTTTTCCTAAGAAATATCCGAATACTACTGCTGCTAAGACCATTTTAAGTACAGTAATAGCTATAACAAGCCATTCTGGAATTGTTCTTGCCCAAGCAAGAGGGTGGTGATTTTGACACCAAGGCACAAAACGTGTTTTAGCTAAATATACAGTAACTAAAAGCAATAATAAGCCTGCTGTAAAAAAGGACATCGTAATAGAGCCTAAAATAGTTATCGCAAATAATACCTGTAAGCCCAATCCCCAAGCTACCGTCTGCCAGTTTATTGCTTTTCTGTCTTTAGAAAAAGCGTATGCTATTGCCATAAATAGCAAAATACCAATAATACCCATAAATCTCATAAGAAACTCCTATATTTTAACTGTTATTATATATTTATTCTCATTTGTTAATCCCTATAAAAAAACCCCAATTAATATACTATATAAATATATTAATCAGGGATTAAGTTAAAGTCACTTTGTTGTCTAGGCATTTAGAAAAAATTGAAAAAATCGTCATTTCAAACCAACTTTATAAAGAATTATACCATATTATATAATTCTTTAGTTCAATCTGTCAAGAGATT
>CAMRBT010000073.1 GCA_947040475.1 uncultured Brevinema sp. | reverse complement strand
CGTTTTAGGATTCCTCTTTTTAACTCAGGTTCTCCACAAATCCACACATATTTGACTTGTGCTCTATTCGCATATTGTAGTTGTTTGCCAAGATTTAAACTAGTATCTGGAAAAATCTCTACGCTATATCTTTTAGATTTGGATAAACCGAGAAAGTTTTCTAAATCATCTTCAAAACCAAAATTACCATCTTTTTCTTTATCGAAGAAGGGGTTCTTTTCTAATAAGCTAGTCACTTTAGTGATAGAGTCTTTTAAAATAGCTTTATTATTAGCATGAGATACAACGACATTTTCTAGCATTCCTACGCAATCTAAAAATACATTTTCCATTTTTTTAATATGATCAGAAATCGTGTGAAAAAAGGATAAAGGTAATTCCGCATCAATAGCAACCATATGTCTTTCTACAATGAGATCTTCATCAGACAGAAGTTTATGTCCTCTCAAAAATGATTCAAAGGTCACATCACCTATGGCAAAACCAACTCCAGACACTTCATTGTTTTTATTAAAAATACCTACGAGATCGTCGTAACGACCTCCTCCAAATAATGCTCTTGAATTTTCAGGATCTTTATCGTAAGCCTCAAAAACCAATCCCGTATAATAAGCCAATCCTCTTACAATAGAAAAGTCAAAACGCAAAGGATTTTGAGTTTTGAATATTTTTTCGCCTAATTCTAAAATCTCTTTTAGTTCTTTAGCTCCTTCAGAATCAGGAACTAGTTCAGCTGTTTTTTCAAAAGTCATCGCAAAAACTTCTTGAATTTTATCCACATGGTTTTGACCTAAGCCTTCTCCTATAAATAATTCAAGAAATTTTTCTGAGGTGATTTTATCTTTTTTATCTATTATTTTTAAAACGATTTCTAATCTATTTTCTGGAATTTCTACATATTGAGTCAACACATCTTTAAGAAATTCTTTGTGATTGATACGGATTTCGTACATATCTGTTGTTGCTTCAAAGATACTAAAAACACCATGAGCCACTCTCAATAATTCAAAATCGGCAAAAGCCCCCTTTGCACCAATGAGATCAACATTTACTTGATAAAATTCTCGAAGTCTTCCTTTTTGAGGTCTTTCATAACGCATGAAATTTTCTATAGAAAACCAGCGTTGAATATGAGCAAGTTCACTCATTTTAGCAGAATACATTCTAGCAATAGTAGGCGTTAATTCAGGACGAATGGCAACTCTCCTATCTCCTTTATCAGAAAATAAATACAATTGTTTTTCTGCGATTTCTTCCCCACTTTTTGCAGCATAAATATCAAAGCTTTCTAGCAAGGGACCTGATATTTTTTCGTAAGAAAAACTAGAAATTGCCTCTTCTATTAAAGAAAACATAAAAGATCTAAATCTCATATCTTGAGGATAAAAATCTCTTGTTCCAGGATAGGAATTTGTAGATAATTTTTGGCTCATTATACACTCTTCTCTTTATTATTTTTTGTAATTACTTCGACGGTAACAGTGATACCATCAATTTGAATAATTTTAACTCTTTGCCCTTCTTTGATGATAGCATCATCGGCATTACGAGCAGGAAAGCTATCACTGGCGTGTTTGACTCTACCTTGTTCTTTTTCGTTATTAATGGTTTCTATGACTCTCACTTCTTTTCCAATGAGAGAAGCTTTACCATTTTTATAACCAACATCTTTTTTGCTATTGACAAACATAGGTCTTACTAATGCTATAGTAGCTATTGATAGGACAAAAAATGCTATTCCTTGTATAAGGATACTATCAACAAATAATGATAAGACACTTATCACTAAGGCGACACCCGCTGGAAAAATAAATATTGTTGCTGGGGTGATAATTTCTAAGAAAAAGAATGCCCCAGCAATTCCCCACCAAAATACAAATAATGAATAATTATCCATTTTAAAGTCCTCCATTATAAAGATACTAAACAATTTTATAATTTTTATATCTTTTTACTTTTTTTTTATTATTTATATGATTACCTTCTATTATATCTTAAGGAGGTATTCTATGATTAAAAAAATCATTTTTATTTTTACTACTTGTTGTCTATTGTTTTTAGTATATGTTGTAAACAATAGACAAGCTCCCGGAGGAGAACCACCTGTTGTACCTTCCAATCCTGAAGTTATCCCTAAAGACATTTAGGGGATCACCTATGAAATATTTATTATTATTATCTCTTATCATCTGTGGAACTTTATGGAGTGCTGCCTCTAATAAAAAAGTTTATATTCCTATTGCCAGTGGCAAGAGCTTAGGTGATATTGCAATCAATACGTCTAGTGTACCAAACGATGCCATCGGTGACTCAAATTCTTTTTATATACAAAAAACAACTGCCAGACGATCTGGTCATATCCCTCAAGGTTCTCAACGAGATATAGCCACATTCAATAAAGAACACAACTATAGATCGGTGCCTTTTGGTAACAAGACTAACTCTTATTGGTTATTTCCAGGTTTTCAATTTGGGCCAGGATCTGTTAATGATTTTGGTGGTAATCCCAGTGCAGAACAAATGCTAGGACCTTATATATTTTAGCCTAATTTTTATAAAAACTAAACTGTCTTCTTTATAAAGGGTAGTTTAGTTTTTTATTGTTCTAAACAAATCGTTTTTTCATAATCCATACCACAAGAGCAAAAATCGTTGCTAATACAATTAACAATCGTGAATATAACAAACCCTCTACAGGTCTATCATAAAATATTTCTACTTGTTTTGTTCCAGCGGGAAGATACATATATTGTTGAATACCGTTCGCTTTATAGATAGTTATATTTTCGTCATTAGCCAAGGCTTTCCAGCCTTCATCAAATAAATCTCCAAAATAAAGCACTGTATCTTCTGTGATATCAAGATCTAGCACATATTTATTATAGCCTACTCTATTCGGTTCTACCACTTGAGGGGCTTGTATATCTTGATTTTCGGCAATCATCATTCCATTCTCTTCTATAGGAAGAGCGAAATTTTCTATATCTCTCAGTGATTCTGTCATATCTTTGAATAAGAATAAATCATATACGATTTTTACATTATGTATTAATGCAAAACGAGGCAATTTGTTTTTTAATTCGTAGACAGCTACCATCTGATTATAACTGCCCACAACATTAGTAATAAATATTGTATCTCTTGCTATTTGATCGGCAAAGGCTTGTTCATTTTCGGCACCAATTAATAAATATTTTACGTTACCAATATACCACAGTCTTCTATTCATTTCCCAAATATCATCATAAGTTTGGTACGCTGGAACACTATCAAAAGCACTTTTAAAGAAATTCACATACTCATCATCCAAACGAGAGATAGGAATACGCCCAAACATATTAATATCATAATAAGGAAAAGCGTAAGTGAGATCATTGTTGTTGAGTGGGTATAACGCCTGCTCTATCACAGCACCCATAGGGTGTGGTGAGCCCGTAAGATTAGGAATAAATAAAGATCCTGAAGCTCTATAGCCTTGCGTGAGATTATCTTCCAAGAATGCTATTAGCTCTGTTCTAGGATAAGCTTGCTCTAAAGTTACATAAGTTCTTTCTATATAAAAACGATTGGAAACATAAAGATTTTGCATCGCAAGTATAATAATAAGAATAGGAAAAAATTTGGCAAATTTAGGTTTTTTAATACAAAAGACGGACGCTACCGCTACCACTACAAATAAAGAAGCCATACTCAAGACAGCGTTTATACGTCCTGTTAATGCAGCGTCTACCATTGCTCTATTTTCACGTCCTAAGATTTTTCTGATGACAGTGGCATCGCCCCCATCAGTGAAAAACAATAAAACAAACCATAAAGCAGATATTATTGCTATGGAACCTAAAACAATAAGAAAGTTTTTTTTAATTTTTTCTTGATTAGATTCAAATAATTCTTTAACAGAATCTAATCCCATCGCAGCAACGATACTCCAAGAAAGTCCCGTAATACTCAAAAATTTAGCGGGTACTCTTAATTTGTCCATTCCTGGCACATGATACCATAGCCAAAAGAAAGGTGTCCCAGGAAAGTATTTGCCAAAAGCTAAGAATAAAGCAAGTAGTCCTGCAATAGTAAAAAATCGAAGTCCTTTTTTTTGAGATTTCCAAGCTAAGGATACTGCACAAATCATAAAGAACATTAAGAAAAATCCTAAAGAATCAGAATTCCCTGACATAGGTTTATCCCCATGATAAGGTGCATCAGCCTCTGAGGAACTCAATCCATGATACCCAAAAGCAAAACTATCTATTAATTCTGAAGGTGGGAAAGACCAAGCTGTTGAAAATTCCCAAGAACCTTGAGTCGTTAGAAATTCTGAGTTTGCCCAAAATTTTATTGTGGAGAGAAAGACTCCCAACCCTACAATTAGAATAATAAATAAATAAGCAATTTTTTTAGTTATTGTTTGTTTAGAAATAAATTCTTTTGGCTTTGAAAATAAGGATTTGAAAGAGACAGCTTTAGTTTGTACCAAGAGATATACTGTCCAAGCCATTCCTAGCACTGTACCATAAATCCCTCTTTGTGGTTCGCCTATCATCATCCAAGCCCAAAAAATACCACCCCAAATTCCTGCAAGCACTTTAAAAACTTTAGAATCTGTTTTGCCATCTAAGAGAACACTAATACATAATAAAAAAGCTGGAGTCATGGGAATAGCTTCTAATGCTAAAGCATGTCCACTATATACTAAAGAAAGAACATGGGGTAAAAAAGTATAAGAAATTGCTCCAAAAATTGCTCCCGTAGGAGAAACTTCTAAACGTCTGATTAATTTAAAAGTAACAAAACCAGACAAAACTAAGGCAAGAACATAGATGCCTATTACTTTTTCACTACCTGTCAATGCTAAAATAGTATTATAAAAATCTGGATTAGGCACATTAAAAATAAAACCTATCCAATAATTAGAAATAAAATGATAGCCTTGTTCTGATAATAAAGAACGAACAATAACAGCTCTCATAGAAATATTATCATCTAATCCCTGTAAAATCATTCCTGAGAAACTTTCTCTGAATAAAAATCCTATCATCACTGCCAACACAGCACTAAGCATTATATAATATTTAGAATTAGCACTTAATTTAAACATATCTTTTCCTCTATTGCTTTATTATTAATTGTTTTATTATTTTTCTTCTGTTTGTGCATCTTTGTACAAATGCATAAGATTTTTTTTGTAGGAGAGTCTTCTTTCTTTATATTCTAATAAAGCGACAATACGACCAGCATACATTAATCTATAAATTCCATCTTTAGTAGGATATTTGCACAACTCTCTGCTTAGTGGTTTACCGTGAAGAAGATGTTTTTTATCTCCTTCCCATTCTATTAATGGTAAAAATGCCAAAGCATCTTCTGGAGAAATAAATTTTTCTTGCCATTTTGAAGCGATATCTTCAAATTCTATCGTATTTTTAATATCGATACCACCAGAAGAAACTCTACGAAGAGAAACTAAATGTCCTGCCGTTTGGAGTTTTATGGCTAGATCTTTGCCTAGAGAACGAATATAAGTCCCTGAACCACAATGAATTCTAGCCTTGATAATTTGAGTTTCTGCATCATAAGAAATAGTATCCCAAAGATAAACCGTCACTTCTCTTGCTTTTAGGACTACTTCTTTTCCTTCACGAGCAAGATCATAGGCTCTTTTCCCATCTACTTTTAAAGCAGAATATTGAGGAGGAATTTGAGAAATTTTGCCCGTTAAGGATTCTATATGTTTTTTTATTTCTTCTAAAGTAATATCTTTGACAGGAAGAGTTTCTGTTATTTGCCCTTCTTTGTCATCAGTATCGGTAAAAGCACCTAATTGGATTTCTGTTTCATAAATCTTAACAGAATTTAATAAGACATCAAAAAAAGCTGTTGCTTCGTTGAATAAAATCGGCAAAACTCCTGTAGCCATAGGGTCTAAAGTGCCACCATGTCCAATTTTTTTAATTCCTGTTTCTTTTTTGATCTGACGAACTACATCAAAAGATGTCATGCCTGCTGGCTTGTTGACGCCTAAAATACCAATATTACTCATGCTACCTACAACTTGTTATTTGATTATACTAATTTAATAAAGAATGTATAAAGTAAAGTATACAGTTTTTTTGGAAAAAACTCAAGAGATAAGTTTGTTCTCAATGGTAATTCTAATACATCAAATGTGTTTTTTGTGTTTTTTTATAAACAATGTTATACTATATACAATATCGAGAAAAAAGAAGGTTTTATGCCAGCAAGTCATATTATTACAAGAATACAATCTATAGAAGATCGTATTACACAAATCCAAAAAATAGGGCAAACTACTCCAAAAAAAACTCCTGCAAAAACAACAGAAGCTCGTCCTAATGGAGATACCTTTTCTGAAATTTTAAACGAAGTCATGAAGTCTAAAAGTAACGATCAACTAGATATGTTAGGTGATAGTGAGAATGACAGTCTACTCCCTAGTGATTTGTTAGGAAGTCGTAAAGATTCTTTAATGGAATTATATAAAGCAACAGGTGCTATGCCTATTGCACAACCCACAGCAATTCCTGGCAATGCTATTAGCTCTACCAATCCAGGTACTTGGGATAAGCATATTGAAAATGCTGCTGTTGCTAGTGGTGTAGATGCTCGATTGATACACGCTGTTATTCAAGCCGAATCTAACTACAATCCTAACGCTATTTCTCGAGTAGGAGCTGAAGGGCTCATGCAACTTATGCCTTATACGGCTAAGCGTTTAGGAGTAACTGATTCTTTTGATCCTGAACAAAACATCTTAGGTGGAGCAGCAGTCTTAAAAGAAATGCTTGCCCGTTATGAAGGTGATCTCACAAAATCACTTGCGGCTTATAATGCTGGACCAGATGCCGTTGACAGAGCCAATGGTATCCCCAACTATAAAGAAACACAAGAATACGTCCCCCGTGTTTTAAATTATTATTATAATTTACGACATAATTAATTCTAACAAAAATCGAGGAAAACTATGGGTCAATGGATAAAAGTCGCCGTTTTATTACTTATTAATATTGCTATCGCTGGATCAACGCTTTATTTTTTAGATTATATGAGAGTTATTAATGTTCTCAGTATCGCTAATCAAATCACTAAAAGAGATATCTCTGCTCCTTTGCGTGTTGAGGATACTCTTTTATTAGAAAAAGAAGAGCTTAACAAAAAATGGGAACTTCTAACAATCAAAGAGATAGAATTGTCTAATCAAGATTTAGTAATCCTTGCCAGCAATCTTAGTTTAGTAACAGAAAAAACTAAACTTCAAGACGAAAGAGAAGCCTTTTTAAATGAACAAGTATTAGTTGATCTCGAAAAACAAGAGCAAAACACCTATGATATAAAAATCACCGATGTTGCTACACAAATTTCAGGGATGCCTCCTCAAACAGCAGCAGAATTGTTAAATTTACAAGATGATCTTCAAGTCGTTGATGTATTCAAAAAAATGGAAGAGATAGCTGTCGCTGCTGGTCAAGCATCTACCGTTCCCTTTTTGTT
>CAMRBT010000072.1 GCA_947040475.1 uncultured Brevinema sp. | reverse complement strand
ATGGCTTTTCAAGAGAAACTTTTTTGTGGTCTCCATTAGTATAACCTATCATCGAAGATTCCAATCCTATTTTTTCGATGACTCCTTTTGCCATAATGGATTCGTCTTCTGTATTCAAAAATTGATACTTAAGGGAAGAACTACCCGCATTTAACACTAAAACTTTCATATAAAAAGCTCCTTTTATTTATTTTTTTATGTTTTTTTTATTATTTATATTTATTATCCAACACTAGCCCCAGATGGAATGTCCCCAGGATCAACTAAAAAGAGCAAAGATTTATCTTCAGTAGAAGCTGCTAAAAGCATTCCTTCAGAAAGTTCTCCTGCTAATTTTGCAGGTTTTAGATTGTAAACGATTACTATTTTACGCCCAACTAATTCTTCTGGGGAGTAAAATTCTTTAATTCCAGCTAATATTTGACGACTTTCGTTGCCTATCTTTAGCTGTAATTTTAATAATTTGCGAGATTTTTCTAGATTTTCTGCGGCTACAATTTCTGCTACACGAAGATCTAATTTTAAGAAATCCTCAATAGTGATTTCTGGTTTTGATTCTTTTATAGGTGTTTCTTCCATTTTTTTATGTCCTGATTGTTTATTTAATTTTTCGATTTGAGCTTTGATCTCACTATCTTCTATTTTTCTAAATAAAATTTCACTTTCATTTAATTTTTGTCCCATAGGAAGTGAGTTTTTCATAACAGTATTCAGTCTCTCCAAAGAAAGATCTCCTTCTTGTCCTAACATCTTCCATAGTTTTTTAGCACTATCAGGGATAATACAATAAGAAGCAAATGATAAAATACGAAGAGTGTTCAAACAAACATTCAATACGGTATTCAGTCTTTCTGGATCTGTTTTTCGTAATACCCAAGGTTTTGTCTCATCAAAATATCTATTGCCTTCTCGAGCAAGGTCCATCATTAATTTACAAGCTTCTCTTACTTTATAATGTTCAAAAGCGACAAACAAGTCATTTAGTTTATTCTCTAAATAGGTAAAATGCTCTTGATCTCTCTCATTGTAATTAGCCTCAGGAACAATTCCACCCTCTTTGTGTAAAAAGGTCATTGTTCTATTTACTAGATTACCATAAATATTAGCCAATTCATCATTATTACGAGCTTGAAAAAATGCCCAGGTAAAATCTGCATCTTTTGATTCTGGAGCATTTGCCGCTAAAGCATATCTCAAAGTATCTGCTGGGAAATCTTTGGCTGCTTCTGTTGCCCATACTGCCCAATTTTGAGAGGTTGATATTTTTTCGCCTTCTAAGGTGAGGTATTCATTTGCAGGAATATCATGAGGTAAAATCCAATCTGATTTTTGCCCCATTAATAATGAAGGCCAAATCACCGCATGAAAAGGAATATTATCCTTTCCTATAAAATGTACTAATTTTGTATCCTTATTTTTCCAGTAATCTTTCCATATTTCGGGTTTGCCTATACGTTCAGCCCACTCCATCGTAGAAGAAATGTAGCCTATAGGAGCATCAAACCAAACATAAAGAACTTTGCCTTTAGCATCGGGATCATCAAGAGGTACTGGAATACCCCAATTAATATCACGTGTGATAGCTCTTTCACGCAAACCATCCGTACGAATCCAACCAAGCATAAATTTGGTGACACTGTCTTTCCAAGTTTTTTTACTTTCAAGCCATGTTGTTAGATCTTTTTCAAAATCTTGTAATTTTAAATACCAATGTTTTGCTGATTTTATGATAGGTTTGGATCCAGATAAAGAGCTAGTAGGATTGATTAGCTCAAAAGGAGTCAATAAGACACCACATTTATCACATTGATCTCCACGTGCTTTTTCATCGCCACATTTTGGACAAGTGCCCTCGACATAACGATCTGGTAAAAAACGATCTGATTGTTCATCATAAAATTGATCTTCTTCTTTGACCATAATGTGGTCATTGTTTAATAAATTAAGAAAAAATTCTTGAGATAATTTGGCATGATTAGGTCTTGCTGTCCCTGAAAAATTATCAAATTCTATATTAAATCTATCAAAAGAATCTTTGATTTCGTCATGAAAACGATTAACAATATCTCTAGGAGTAACATTTTCGGACTCTGCTCTAATAGTGATAGGAACACCATGTTCATCAGTCCCACAAATATAGAGAACCTCGTCTCCATTCATACGACGGGAACGCACAAAAATATCAGCTGGTAAATACGCTCCAGCCAAATGCCCCAAATGAAGAGGTCCATTTGCGTATGGTAATGCAGAAGTAACTAAATAACGTGCCATTTACTTTTATCCTTAATATTCTTATTATTATTTTATTTTTATGATCTTTCTGTATGCTCGGAAACATACTCATACACCCACAAAAATACCCAAACACCTAGCAAAGATGCGATAAAATTAATATCGAACTGATTGACTAATAAGTGTTTGATTACGGGAACATCTTGCAAGCGTTTTAATAAAGGAAGTTTAAAAAGAAGATCAAACATGTATCCTCCCAAAAATCCTCCAATAACACCAACGATCATCCCAACAGTAGTGCCACCAAAAAAATCTTTATTATCTATTTTAATATAAATAAAAGTACCAATAATACCAACTAGTATAACTATAAATGTAGATAATAAAAAAGCCCAAACATTCATTATTCTTTCTCTCTGGAAAAATTTTGTATCTTATTCGGTAATTCTAATATAAATTGATAAGCAAAGCCTATAAAAATTGCAAATACTAAAAATTGTTGAATAAAGAACACTTCTTGTGTTTCCATAGATCTAGGATCAACTTCAAAATTGATAAATTCAACGATAGTCCATAAATAAATCATCGATGCTAATATAAAATATCCCGCTTGTACAGGTTCTCTTTTTGCAAAATAAAATAGTCCACCCACGCCTAAGATCACATTTGCTAATCCAAATTGATTAACATGGTATTGCCACAATGCTCCTATTTGACCCAGCAAATTACTATAGTCATCAGAACCCACAGGGTATTGTTTTCTGAGCATGTGATTGAATAAAATATCTAAAGTTTGAGTATCTCCCCAAGATAGTGGTTTTGGTTCTACTAGTGGAGCAATAGCTTTGGCTCTAATCCACATATAAAGATAAATTGAAACGGCAAATATTAATAGCCACATAGCGATTGTTAAAATAAATAAAAAGTTATCTACCCAATTATTTCTATGTCTTTTATGGAGATCTTGCCGTTGAGAAAGTTGATATACAACTATTAAGATTAATGGAATACAAACAAGAATGCCATTTACTCCACTACCTAAAAATTTAAAGGAACACGCTATCAGCCCAAGAACCACAACAAAGAAAAGTATGTGAAAAATTTCTAAGGTGCTTTTATTTATAGAAGAATATCTTTCTAACTTGTAGATTTGATTTTGTATAGAATATGCTGTCAACCATATTGGAATACATAAAATTGCCGTCAAAATATAAGGTACATGATCTGCAAAAACCAATCTGTATTCCCCCTGTAATAAATCGGGAAAGAGCATATAAGGTTTTATCGCTGATATCACCAATAAAAACAAAGCCATAATACAGACTATCCCAAGAATAATGAGAGGAAATTGTCTTTCTTCAAATTGAAGAATAAAATCTTTCCCTTTGAAGGATACCAAAATAATCATGATAGGAATGAGCGTCATCGCCCAAGCCATAATATACCATACAGGAATTTGGTGATTGGTAATAGATAAGCCCATCATAAAAGCTAATAAAAAAGTGATTCTCGGTGCTAACCACAAATTGTCTTCTTCACTTCTGTGCGTCATCACTTCTTCATACCATATAATCATGATAAAAAATAGAATAGAAGATAAGGCAGCATTAAGTGCATATACTTCTGCCATCACCGCTTGAGACCAATGAGCTTTGGAAAAAGCAAATAATAATGAAGCCGCTAAAGCTGGTATATGAACACTAAGCTCAAAAGCTTTTGCATTTTTATTAAATCCTAACAATTTTACCATTGATAAGTAAGCAAATAAGACAGCTATTGCCGCAGACACACCTGAAAAAATATTCATTTTATAACCAATATCAGGAAAACGAAGGAAAGTAAATAATTTGCCAATTATTCCATAAAGAGGAAATCCTGGAGGATGACTAGCACCCATATTATAAACGGTAGTAATTAATTCACCTGAGTCACCAGCTGTCACAGAAGGGTTTAATGTTTTGAAATAAACTGCTAAAGAGATCAAAAAAACAAAGCTTGCAAAGAACAAATCTATTTTTTGTAACAAGTAAGGATGATAAGATTGAGGATATAATTTGTCAAATATTACATGATTTTGGGATTGTGCCACCGTGAACCTCTTTTGATATTGTTTTAATAATTATACAAATTACGATTTGTCTTATTATAGAGTTTTTATTGATAAAATGCAAGTATATAAAGTTTTTATCACAAAAAAAACTCCCTCATAATGAGGGAGTTTTTGATTTATAATTATTCAAAATCTGCTAATTCTATTGCCATCACTTTGAAGTTTTTGACTTCTCCGTTAAATTCAAAACGAACTTTATCTCCGACTTTTTTATCAAGTAATGAATGCCCTAATGGTGAGTGATAAGAAATAATTCCTTTATCAAAATTAACTGCCCATTGGTCAAGAATTTGGTAACTTACTGTGCCATCTTGTTCTTCTTCCAAAGTGACTCTTGTTCCTACATCAACTCTATTTGTTTTAACTTTAGATTTGTCAATGATTTTTGCTTGACCTAAATCGCTTTCTAATTTGATAAGAGAAGCTTTTAATTGATCTTGTCTTTCAAGAGCTGCCTTATATTCAGAATTCTCTCTAAGATCTCCTTTTTCCATTGCTTCACCAATAGAAAGTGAGTTTTCAGGAATATGTATGTTAACAATATTCTCGAGCTCTTTTCTTTTGTTATCATAAGAACCTTTAGTAACTAAGAAAGGATGTCTTGTTTTGATCATTGTATTTTTAGGTTTTTCAACTTTTAATTGAGGATATTTTGCATTTAATTGCTCTAAATAAACCTCTTTATGTTCTTTGTCAAAAGTAATTGTTGATGTTAGTAGTGCAAAAAGTGATTGTGCTGTACTTTCATCAGATTCTTCAATAACTTTCCCAAGAAGATCATGTTTAAACAAGAACTCTTCCACTTGAGAAAGAAGTTTTTTGTTTTTTGCTAAGGAAGTTTTGACACTAATCTCAGAGTTTAAAATATCAACTAAGGTCAACATTCTCAACACAAATTCTTCATTTTTAATTGTTTTACCCAATTCGTCATTCATTTCATCTAAGACATACCTAGCTACCCAAATAAAGAATTCAGGTTTTTCTTGGAAATGTGTTAAAACAGATGAGAAAATACTATTAATAATTTCCCACTGATTATGGGTGACTAATTCTATAAGCATAGAATTATGATTTTTTGCTAATGGTGTTTTTAACATAATGTCAGAATAAAAACTTGGCCATTGGTCTGATTTTTGAATATAACGTAAGAATATTTTTTGTAAATCTACATTCAAACCAGAATAAAAATCAACGATATTTTTGATACCATTAATTAAAGAGATATCTGAGAAATATTCTTCAGCTTCTGTACTTTTTGCTAAAGTTAAAATAGTGAGTGCAATTACTTTTTTATCAGAAGCTTCTGTTTGAGAATTCAATATTTCTAAGAAATATTGAGAAACTGCTTGAGCTACAGGAACATTAATATCCCCGCCTCTATTAATAAAATTAAGGGCAACAGAAACTTTGTTATCAAAGTTTGTAGTCTTTTTAAATCTACTGATTAATTCATCAACGACAGATCTCTCTGTATCACGAAGTTCTATCACATTTCTTTTTTGAAGACTTGGAACGATAGTATTCGATGATTCCATTACTTTTTTAGCTCTTAACCACCATCTAGTCCACTCTTTGTCTGTGAGTAATTCTGGCACAATAGCTTCTTTTAATTCTTTTGAATTAATATCTTCTTGATCATTACTACGCATAATTAATTCAATAACGCCTAAAGGATTAGTTTCAAGCATCTCTTTTAATTCTTCAGGTTTTCTAGTTTTCCATAATAAAATATGGTTTTCATCGAGAACAGTTAAGGATCTAAGGGCAATCATTAAGCTCATTTCGTGATCTTTTTTGTTTTCAAAACTAATAACAACTCTTTCTTTTTCAATAGTTTTAACTTGACCTAAACCCCAACTTTTATGGGAAACATAAGATCCTTCGTCAAAAGCAATATGTGTTTCAAAAAATCTAATTGCTTCACGGTAAGGTTTCCAACTTTGTCCTACAGCTGCTGCTTTAAGGTAATGTTCTAACTGTTGGTGATCTTTATAGATCTCTCTATAACAATCTTCTAAAGCTTTTCTATATGTTTTTTCTGAGGAATGTAATCCCACACAAAATTTAACAACAGGTAATACTAATTTGAATTTATCTTCTTTCATTAATGTTTTAACAACATTGCTAAATACGAGCGTTGCTACATATTCATCATTTGCAGCTTCACGGATTTTTTTAGCAATAGCAATAATTAATTTTGTATCTTCTGGATATAAAAAGATAATTCTATCCCAGATAGCTTCTATCATACGAAGATTACGCATTGCAATAAATCTTTCTATAGCAAGCCTATAATAGAACATCGCTAAATCAGTATCTTCTTTTTCGTAGAATTCACCTAAGAATTTAGCGTTGGCAGCATCTGAACTGTCAACCAAAACCAAACGCTTTTTAATAGAGAATAACGCTTCTTGATCGTCACCATCTGTATAAATTTGTTCTAAAGTTCTGAGTGCATATTTGTGTTCTCTATAAATGAGTATTTTTTCACATAAAAATTGAACTACTGCTGTTTTATGAGCTTCTAAAAAACTTTTAATAAGTAATGGTAAATAGGAATCATCCATAGCAGATTCTTGTAAAGAAATAGCTCCGACAATATATAAAGCCATCACACTCTGTGGTGCTTCTTTTAGGTGATCTCTACAAAGCACTCTTAATTCATCTAAAAAGTTTCCGTTTACAGCTGTTTCTATAAAAGAGTCTAGTTCCACGAGGTTTTTCACACTATAAGATTCTAGAGCAACATTTGTCCATTTTTCTTCATTCAATTTTCCTTGGATATCTGAAAGAAAATCTTCTTTTTTATTGGTGAATTTACTACCCATTTTGTGTTGCCTCCGGAGGCTATTATTTTTATTTATAAGTGTTGGCTGTTTTTAGTAGCATGTCTAACACTTTCTCAGCATGCAAGCCTAATTTGTATACAGATTCTTCATATCCTGGGACATGGTATAAAAGAGCTAATAACTCTAATACTCTACGACAAATTTGTGTCGCACCACCCAAAGTTTTCATTTGATAAACGTAGTAATCAAAAACCCAAAAGTATACATTTAGTAATTTAGGAATAAGAATTTCTATATTTTCATTTTCTCTTACTTCTGCTTCTAAAGAAGAAATAAGATCTTGTAATTTTTTATATTCTTCATAACGAAGATTTCGTCTAACGGTCAGACCACCATAAAGATATCCATAAATAGGTATCCAATATT
>CAMRBT010000071.1 GCA_947040475.1 uncultured Brevinema sp. | reverse complement strand
CTGCTACTACTGGTGGGCAAGAAAGTGCTCCTTCCTCTTTGTTAGTTGGATCAGCGATCAATCCTGATGATGTTTTACCAGCTCCTGACTATGTTACTGTTCCAGCACATTGGGCTAATAGTGTTGGGTTTGGACAGCCATTTACAAAATGGGAACCAGGTCCTCTCTCTCCTAAAGGTGCTAACAAAATACGGGGCAAAACTGGTTATAATCATATGTATCTTGCATGGGGTGACGTTCCTAGAATATCTACTTATAGAGTAAGACATTCCAGAG
The DNA here is from genome assembly GCA_947040475.1 of uncultured Brevinema sp. Taxonomy (GTDB): domain Bacteria; phylum Spirochaetota; class Brevinematia; order Brevinematales; family Brevinemataceae; genus Brevinema_A. Next base: position 7,471 of record CAMRBT010000071.1, on the reverse strand, counting down.
GGGCAGGTCAGTTAAATTGGGTTAATAATTCAAACTACCCTATAAAAGGTGGAAACATATACTCAGTACAATGGTTTAATAACAATGATACAGGCAGTTCTATGACAGGATTGTATGCATATGAGGATAGTATAGCTTGGATGTATTCCAAAGATAGTGCTTCCTTTGATGTAGGCCCTATTAATGGTGATGCTGGGTATTTACTCGGAGATGTGCGTGGTATTTGGTTTGATGAACCTCATTCAAAACCAGGTTGGTATCAGTAGGAGATTATGATGAAATTTATTAATAATTTATTTATACTAATGCTAGTAATCTTAGGTGGATGTCAAATGTCCACTTTAACAGATGTAACAGCAAATAGTTTTATGGTAACAGCCTCACAAGGGGAATTTCCAGATAGTGTCAAAGTAGAATGGATTAAAACAGAGTATTATGCTAATTTTGTAGTGTTAAGAAGTTCTTCTGAAAATGGTATTTATATGCCTATAACAGAAAAAATCGATACTATTGAAATAGAAGATAAACAGAATATAGTAGAAGGCGTTTCTTATTACTATAAAGTCCAAGGCTATAACAATATAGGTACTGCTATGTTTTTAACAGAACCAACAGAAGGTTTTGCAGGATCAGGTGGTGGATTTTTACCACCAAAAGATATAAAAATCACTACTGGTGAATCAACAACATCTTTAGAGTTATCTTGGCTTAGAGTTGGTGGGGCAAAATCTTACGAAATAGCAAGAAGTGAAGATAACACTAATTTTGATATTATAGATGCTGTACCCTATTTATCTTATGAAGATAAAAATGTCACAGTAGGTAAAAAATATTATTATCAAATTACTTCTTTAGATAAAGATGGAATTCCGAGTCCAGACCGTTCTCAAACAGTAGAAGGATCTCTCTTTGGTGCAGATCTAAATCTCAGTACAGAAAGTGGTGCGTATGCAGATAAAATAGTACTCACATGGCAACCCTATGAATATGCTACAGAATACCAACTATATCGTTCTACAACTAATGGAATTATGGGCGAAGTTGTTGAAACTTTTAAAAAATCTGATACTATGGAATATACTGATATAGATGTAGTCTCAACAGATTTATATTATTATAGTATTGTGTATCAAAATGATAGTGGAGCTAAAGACCAAAGTGCGACCGTAAGAAACTACCTTAAAACAGATAATGCTCCAGCAAAACCAACTGGTTTCACAGCATCACAGGGAGTAAATCCTAAAACTGTTGAATTAAAATGGAATGCGGTAGAGGGTGCTACATGTTACGAAATTGCACGTTCTATTTCTGAAACAGGACCGTGGGAAATTGTTACAAAAACAGATAAAGATAGTGGTATAACATCGTATGATGATGAAGTTCCCAATGATTCTTATACTTATTTTTATACAGTAACAGGATTTAATCCTGCTCCAGGAATAATTTCGGATGTTAAAGAGGGTTGGGCAAATAAGCCTCCTGTTAATATTACCGCTTCGAGCTCCTTTGGAGATAAAGTAACACTTACTTGGGATAGCGTGCCGGGAGCAAGATCCTATATGATTAATTTTTCACAAACTGAAGACGGGACATATGGTCTAGCAGGAACTGCTTATCCATCGAGTTCTGAACAAGTATCTTTTGATCATATATATGATATAGGTGCTAATTTAGAGCAAGATCTCTTTTATAAGGTTTCTGTTACTACGAGTGGACAAAGTTTACCATCAGAACCAGTGAAAGGTGCTATTAAAAAAATGAGTGCTCCTCAAAATGTAAGAGTGCTCAAAAATAATACAGCTACAAAATCAATGACAATAGCTTGGGATAGAATTTCTGGAGCTAATTCTTATAATATTTATAGAGCGACCTTAGCACATAGAGGTTCAGACCCTAACAAATTAGAAATAGCTCACTTCAAAAAAGTAGGTAGTGCTCAAAATGCTGCGTATACTTTAGATTTTAATACTTATCCTATAAGACGATATGTCTATTTGGTGAAAGGTGTTGATGCAGGTGGTGCGGAAGGTGTCTTGACTAAAACGGAACTTGTAAAAAGATTCCCTGTTGACTTAGAAGACTTTGCTAAAGATGTGGATTATACTATTGTAGAAGCTCAAACACAGGTTCCTAACTTTGGATACCAAGGAAGTGGAGGTTCTATTTCAGGAAGAGCTCAAGGGAAATATGACTATTATGCAGGAATGAGTGGATCAAAAAACATCTGGAGTAGCTATTCTAGCTTTGAAACTATTCTTGATGGGGCACAATCTGTTACAATATCAATATCCCCTATGGGTGCTTACTTAAATGGACCAGCTAATATTAGTGGTTTATATAATGGGAAAATCACCTATACCAATCTTCTTGCTGCAGAAGGTGGCTTTGTTCTTAGAGGCAGTATGACTATTGAATACAAGCATCCTACCAAAGGATGGTTAAAAGAAACTTGGGATGCATCAAAAGCTGGTGCAATATTACAATCTGTGGTATTAAGTGGAAGCGAAAGTGCTCCAAGAAAACCTACTTTTGAGGTAGGTAATGGTTAATCATTCAAAATAAAAAAATCAAAAACATTCCATATACTTATTACAAGTGTGTGGAATGTTTTTTTTATTAAAATACTACTTGCTTTATTTTTTAATAATAGTATAATGATAAATACTTGTAAAACTTTATAAGTTAGTATATACTATAAAAGTATGTAGGGCTTTATTTTGTTTAGGGATGTAGTGAAAGTAGGAGATCTAATGGTCACGAAAATCAAAAATATCCATCAAAAACAAGTAGATTTTTTTAATAGTGGTGCTACCAAAAATTGGACATTTCAAAGTCAACAATTAAAAAAATTAAAACAAGCTATCATTGATCATAATGATGAATTAATAGACGCTGTAAAACAAGATCTTAAAAAATCTGAATTTGAAGTGATTACTTCTGAATTAATGCTAGTAATAGAAGAGATAAATCTATTCCTTAAAAAAGGAAAGGAATGGGGTAAAACAATAAAAGTCCCTAGGTCTTTGATAACTTTGGACGGGCAAGGCGAAATACAACAACATCCTCATGGAGTGGTATTAATTATAGCCCCATGGAATTACCCTGTACAATTAGCACTTATTCCAGTTATAGGAGCTTTAGCAACAGGTAATACGGTGATATTAAAACCTTCTGAATTAGCACCAAAAACTTCGGCAATTTTATCAAAAATGTTGCAAAAAACATTTGATCCACAAATTGTTACAGTGATAGAAGGCGATGTTGCTGTTACTCAAGAAATATTACAATTAGCTTTTGATAAGATATTTTTTACAGGATCACCACAAGTTGGTCAAATCATTATGGAACAAGCTGCAAAACATTTGACTCCTGTAACTTTAGAATTGGGTGGAAAATCGCCTGTAATTATAGATAGACTATCGGAACAAAAACTCGAAAAAAGTTTAAGAAGGATACTATGGGGAAAATTCCTCAATAGTGGACAAACTTGTATAGCACCTGATTATCTTCTTATTCATCAAGATGATGAAAAGCTCTTGAATAAGATCTTAAAAAAGGTTATAATTGAGTTTGTAAGAGAAAAACCATACTGTCCTATTGTTAATGAAAAACATTATAATAGAATAAAAAACTATCTTTTAGATGGAGAAATTTTATTTGGTGGGCTTTGTAATGATAGTGATCATTCTATGGAACTAACGATTTTAAAACCAAAAAGTATAGACAGCTCTCTAATGAAAGATGAAATATTCGGACCTATTCTTCCTATATTAACATACTTATCTAAAGAAGAAGCAAAAAATACTATTGTTAATGTTTGTAAATATCCCTTAGCAATGTACGTTTTTACGGAAGATAAAACATTTGAAGATTATTTTATTAATAATATTTCCTTTGGTGGTGGATGTGTCAATGACACAATATCACATATCTTAGCACATGATTTACCTTTTGGAGGGGTACGCAGTAGTGGGATGGGGAGTTATCATGGTAAAAGTAGTTTTGAATGTTTTTCTCGAAAAGTTTCAGTATTTAAAAAAGGATTTTTATTTGAATTACCTTTTCGTTATCCGCTACATGATAAGGGAATAAAAATAGTAAAACAAATTATTAAAAATTATTACAAATAAAATTTTAGTAGAGTTTGTAAATACCGATAGAGATAAAGTATTGTAAGTTCAAAGTTATAACAATCAAATTTTAAAAATGGATAAAAATCATGTTAAAAAAAATAATAATACCACTTTTTGTGACATTCTTGTCATCATGTACTATTATTCCTCAAGGAATTGCAGGAAGTCAAAAGATACAAGTACGTATATGGCAAGATGGTAGCCCAGATATGCTTAAAGAAGCATTAGACGATACTTTTGCACTAGATGTGGATGCTGAAAATATTATTGAATTTGATGTAAAAGTTTTTGGTGAGACGGTATATGTTGCATATACAACAGACCAAAACACTAGGACTGCAAAACATCCAGCAACAGATGCAACTTTACCACCAGAACTGTTGGTACCTGTTACACCAACACCTCCTTTTGAGAAGGATATTGTTTATAAATATTCAAAAATAGAAACAACCAATACTATCCGTAATGTTTATTGTAGAGCAAAAATAGTAGGAATTGTAACTAATATTTCTGAGCCAATACTTTTTGATCAACAAACTCAAAATAAAAAAGGAGTTTGGGTTAGAATGTTCAAAGGAACATTGAAAGGAACAGCTAATAATCCAAAATTGATTTGGGAACCAATTATTATTACTGATGTACCGATGGAAATTGGTAAAATAGCTATTCTACCACTAAATAGACAAAGAGCAACTATTTTGGCAGCAACTGATGATGCTAAAGTTATCGTTTTTAATGATATTGATCAAAATGGAGTAATAAATATAATAGAAGATGATTTATTAAAAACTCCTTTTAAAAATATAGATCAAATAAATACTTGGGAAAATGGCGATAAGACTTATGCTGCTTTAGTTGCAGATAATCATATTATTACTGGTTACTATCAAAATTTAATTTGGTTTCCAACAGCTGATTCCGATTATAAATTTGATGTTAAAAATATGCAGGTTAAAATGGGTTCAGATCATGCTTATGGTGTTTGGATGAACGAAACAGAAAAAAAACTTATTGTCGCTATTTATCAAGATTCTACAGATGATGTTAGCAGACGTTGGCTTGAAATTGATACCTTGAGTGCAATCAAAACCCCTGTACTGAATATTTCTACTTATAAAAATAGTGCAGGAATCCATGAAGATGTTTATATTGGCACAGTTAATAGGAATCAGGATTTCTTCCAATTGTTTAACATAGAAAATTTACAAACATATTATACAGGCCCTATTATTAGTGGTTGGAATGAAAGGTATGCGATTACAGGCAATGAACTAGGTCAATTATTATATGTTCGATCAAATTTTGATCAACAATTAATTTTTGCAGGATTAAATACTTTTAAACAATGGGATTCTATACAACTTGTTTCTCCACCACCTGTAGGTATTCACCCAGATTCACAAATTAAAGCATTTTTCTTAAACAATAATTACTCTGTAACAGTTTTCAAACAAGAAAATGGATCTATATATTTCTTAGGTGGAGTGAGATGATTTTCAAGTTTTTTTATAACAGTTAAAAAATTTGTATAAAATATAATCTTATGTTATAATATTAGCATAATTATTAAAGGTTTCCAAATGGTATTAGAAGACAATTTAGTTGAATTAAACAAACAAGAAATCTTTCATCAAATTGATCATGATATATTGTCCCAAAAAAAGAATAAATTTAGTATTGTTCAAAGAACAAGATCTAATTATAAATTTGTTGTGTATTTGGATTTGATTGCATGTTTACTTGCGTTGGCTGGAATAATTATTGTATATAATGTTTTTAGAGAGCAACAAATACGACTAGTGTCAGGTCAAAAAGGCGTTAGAGTTTTAGAAACGACATTAATTGGAGAAATCAATAAACAATATGAACAAGATCTTTTAGATAAAGAGTTAGAATTGCAGATGTTGCGAGATAAATTATCTAGTTTAGAATTAGGGCTTTCTGATGCTTTGATGCAAATTAATGAAGATGCACAACAACAATTCAAGAATGAAAAAGAATTGTTAGAAATAGAATTTTTATTTAAAAACGAAGGGAAAAATAAAGCAGAACAAGTTGCTTTACGACGTGAATACGATAGAAAAATAGAAGCACTTAAACAAAATATTAATGATGCAAAATTAGAAAATGAACGATTGGAAAAAGAAAAATTTGAACAAATGCAACAAGGTCAACTGACAGAAGACCAGCAAAAACAAACACGATTAATAGCTGAATTAGCAAAAGCTAAAGAAAATTTAGAAAATTCTAAAGAAAAATTGAAAATAGTACAAGTTTCACAACCACAGGCCACAGAAGAATTGCAAAATGTTTCTAACACAATGCAAGAAGTGCGAAAAATCGAACAAAAGATTGCTAATAATTTTGTTGTTATACAGCAAAATATTTTAGAAAAACAATATGCTCAAGCAGAACTAGCTTTAAGAAGTGTAGAAAATATATATGAAAATGAAACTCCTGATACATATTCAGAAACTAGAAAAAAAACTGACTTATATTTTATATCATTAAATAGAGAATTTATTGAAAAAGATCAAAAAACAGTAGCTCTTAGTAGACAAATAGATATGAAAAACGATCAAATTGAAATGCTGAAGCAAGGAATAACTAATTCTAAAAATTCTGAAGATTTAAAAGAAATTGCTAAAAAAATGAAAGATTTTATAAAACAGTCTTCAAATAATAGAATATCTAGAAAAAACTTACAACAACAAGTTGATAATATTAGTGGAAATTTGCCAGAATCTATAGATTTTGCTTATAAATATATAGAATTTGTTCAAAATAAAGATAGTGCAAATATTCCAAAAAATGTGGATAAAGAAACACAAAAACTCTTAAACAAAGATGAAGCAAGTACTTCTGAATATAAAATAGTTTATTTAAAAAATCCAGAAGGATTTGTCTTAGATATTTTAGATAAAAAACGAGTTTTAATCACTTTACACCCTGGTAAACGGGTATCTCTAAACCAAAAATTAGAAGTGTATAGAGTTGATAGTCAAGATAATTTCAAAATAAATAAAATCGGTTATATAGATGTGTTAAAGTCTGGTGGCGATGTTGTACAAGCATCTAACGCTAACTATGATATCAAAATCGGTGATTTAATATATATAAAAGATTAAGAATTTATATTAAATGCCGATACATATGTATATAAACCAAATTAGGATGAATATATGAGAATTTTATTATTATTACATTTGTTAATATTAGCTCCTTATGCTTTTACTCAAGACGCTGTTGAAGGTGATGAATACGCTGAATACGGGGACTACGAAGAAGCTGGTGCATACGATGATGCTGGCTATGATGACGGCGGCTACGATGACGGT
>CAMRBT010000070.1 GCA_947040475.1 uncultured Brevinema sp. | reverse complement strand
AACCGACTAAGGTAGCCAAAGCTGCAGTACCATCATTATTGGTAAAGGCAATAGCTGTTGCAACAGCAAATAATAAAGGAAGAATACTAAAAATAGTATCTCCAGCTGTTCCCATAACACTAAAAATATTTTTTAGTAGAGGTGATATTTCTGTTCCTTGTGCTGCAAGAGCTGCTGGAACACCAACACCTATTCCTAATAAAAGACCAGCTACTGGTAATACTGCCACAGGCAACATTAACGCTTGACCTAGTTTTTGCATGATTGCAAATCCTGAACCGTTTTTTGGCATAATTCTCTCCTATATATATTAAATATTTTAATATATTAAAATTTATTGTTTGTTTTTATATTTCGATTTTTATAGTGCAATAGTTGAGGAAGAAATGTTTTATTTTTTATCTTGTATTATATTATAGTACTTTTTTAGTTCAAATAAAACTTTATTATTTAAAGTTGATGATATTTTATCTGAAAGTCAATAATTATATACAATTAATTTGATATATAGTTAAGGGGTACTTATATTTATACATAAGTTATATACATTATAGGGTATTTAAAAAAAGTTGCAAGCTTGCATAAATAAAAATCAAGAGGTGTAATATGAATGGGAAAAAAAATATAAAAAGAATAGCCGTTTTATCTGTAGTCATGATAGCGATTAGATGTGCTTCTACATCACATGATAAAACAGAAACAAACTGGCTATCAGCAATTAATAATACTTCATGGGAACATAGTGCTGAAACACTAGAATTTAATTCTTCTGGAAAAAAAGTTCTTAAAAACGATGGAATTCAATATTATTTTTGTTATGCAGAAAGTTCTAGGGTGGGGGTGTATTTTACCGATATAAAATTTCCGCCTACTAAATGGTATGCATTTTACTTGACTAATGAGCTGATTCAATATGGTCCTTTTTTATCAACAAATGATATTATAAAAAATACGAACACCAGCACTGTATTTACAAAGTTACAATAATTTTTCTTTGAATTAGTAATTGACTCTTGAGGTTTTAGTAAAAATATATTATAATGTATGTATATAATTACCAAAGGGAGAACTTATGTTTCTTAATTTACAAAATTTAGCGGATTCTTTTGAATATAGAGGCGACTCTATTTATAGTAAAATGTATGATGGAGAGCGATATCTCCCTACCACTTATACAACTTTTTATAAAAATACTCAAGCTATTGCACGTTATCTACAATTAGTAGAAAAACTTAATAAAGGCGATAAAGTTGCCATTATGTCAGAAAATCGTCCTGAATGGATGATGATGTATTTTGGAATAGTTTATAATGGTGTTATTGCCGTTCCTTGTGATGCGATGCTTTCACCAGAAGAAGTTAAAACTATTATCAAAAGCTCTGGCACAGAAATTATGGGTGTTTCTCTAAGTATCTACGAAAAACTAATAAAAGATAAAGAAATTATTTCTTTAATCAAAAACTGGATTATCTTCGATGATAATTCTTCTATAAAAGACAAATCTAATACAATTTCTTTCAAAGAAATCTTAAAACAAGCTGTTAATCCAGACTTCGTAAAAAATGAGCTTAAACGATCAGAAGTAGCATCCTTGATTTTTACTTCTGGTACTACAGGTACTCCAAAAGCAGTTATGCTTAGCCATGGTAATTTTATGCATCAAGCAAACAACTTATGGCAATCGGCAAGGCTAACAGAACACGATATAATTTTAAGTGTTCTTCCTTTACATCACACTTTTCAATTTTCCATAGAATTAACGATCTTTGCTATTGGTGGAAGTATTACTTATGCAGATTCCATCAAACCAAATAGATTAATAGATGCTGTTAAAACTACAGAAGTTACGCTGATGATAGGGATTCCTACCTTATTTGGTAAAATATTAGAAGGTATTCATAGAAATCTTTCACAACTCAAATCTCCTGTAAAACAAATTGTTCAACTTTTATTAAAAATTTCTGAATTATCCTATTTGATAACTGGAAACCACAAAACTGGAGAAAAATTATTTGCCTTTTTACGCAAAAAAGCAGGTTTAAATACAGTTGGTTATATGATCTCTGGAGCAGGACCTTTATCTCAAGAAGTTGCAAAGGGTTATGCTGTATTAGGATTTAATTTGGCGAATGGTTATGGACTTACAGAAGCTTCTCCTGTTGTGTCTGTTGGCGATCCTTTAGGTCCTATTGATAATAAATCTGTTGGTAATGCTATAGGCTATGTAGCGTGGAAAATTTTAGACCCAGATTTTAATGGAATAGGAGAAATTTGTGTAAAAGGTGAAAGTGTTATGCAAGGGTATTATAATGATCCCGAAGCTACAGCGATGGCGATCACTAACGATGGCTGGTTAAAAACAGGTGATATGGGTTATATAGGCACTAAGAATGGAAGAGAGTATCTTTATATTACAGGTCGTTATAAAAATATTATTGTGACTGGTGGTGGTAAAAATGTTTATCCTGAAAAAGTTGAAGAACTAATCAATGCCCATCCTTATATTTTGGAATCTATCGTTATTGGCGTAAGTGCTTCTGATAGTGATATGAGTGAAACACCTTGTGCTTTAATAGTACTAGATCTCTTAAAATTAGAAGAAGAAAATATTGATCCTACTAGTGTGCAAGTAAAAGAAGCTATTAACACTCATCTTAGAACAGCAAATGCAAAATTACAAACATATCAAAAATTGCGTGGTTACGAACTCAGACAAGAAGAATTGGAAAAAAACACGACAAGAAAAATCAAACGTTTTGAATACAAAGGTAATAAATTTAGACATCTCTTATCAGGACATTTTCAATAATATTATTTATAAAAAAAAGCTCTAGTACTACACTAGAGCTTTTTTATGATTGTAATATTGTTTTTATTTAGGAAGGGCTTCGAGTAATTCTCCATTACCTTCTATAGATATTTCTAAATTTGCAGGTAATAAAAAGCTATCACCTTGAGTAAGATTTAACGTTTCACAATTACAAGTAATCGCAACTGTTCCTTTTAGAATAGAATAAAGTTTCATCACAGGAATACTAGGTCTAATAGTTGTGCTATCTATTGTTAATCGGTTGAGGGTGAAATATTCCCAATCGAGTAATTCTACAATTTTATCCTGATTTTTTGCAAAAGATCTCACATCAGCTTTAGCATCAAAATCAATGACATCAGCAGATTTTTTGATATGAAGAGGTCTTTTTACACCGTTTTCTAAACGATCAAAATCATAGATTCTGTAAGTAATGTCAGAATTCTGTTGCAATTCACAAATAAGAATAGAACCCTCTAAGCTAGCGTGTACCATTCCAGGTTTAATGACGACGAGATCACCAGCTTTTACAGAAATTTCTTCAAACATATCATCAAATTTATTATTGTTCGCATTTTCTACATATTGTTCAGGCGAAATCCCTTCTTTCATACCCATAACTAACTTAGCATCATCGCTTGCGGAGATTACATACCAGCACTCTGCTTTACCGAAAGATTTTTCTATAGGGATTGCATAAAAATCATCGGGATGAACTTGAATAGATAATTTGTCATTAATATCTAAAAATTTTAACAAGAGAGGAAATATATTCAAATACTTTTCGGCAATGTCTTTCCCTAATATTTCAGAAGAATAGCTATTTAATAATTCAGGGATAGTTTTGCCTTTAAATGATCCATTAAGAACAACACCCAATCCATTAGCATGAGAAGAGGCTTCCCAGCTCTCGCCATAATTTTGATCTTTATCAGGTAGATTTTTACCGAGTATAGTATTTAAGGCTCTACCACCCCAAACTTTTTCTTTAAAAACAGGGGAAAATTGCATAGGATAAAATTTCATGATATGCTCCTTTGGATATTTATATATTAGTATAAAGGTATTTTGAATATTTGTCTAGTAATAAAAAATTGTAAAAATAGCTAATCTATGCTATGATGATACTTAAATAGATTAAATATATATATAGGGAGAGCATAATGACACTTACGACAATTTTGATAACTTTAGCAATAGGGCTTACCGGTGGCTTGGCTAGTGGATTTTTTGGAATAGGTGGTGCTGTCGTCATGGTTCCTCTACTAACCTCTGTTCTTAACTACCCACAAAAGCTAGCACAAGGAACAACTTTATTGATGTTTATGGTAGCACCATCTATGCTGGCAGGATATCAATATTACAAATCAGGCAATTCTAATGTTAAAGCAGCAGCAATACTTTGGATAGGAGTATTTATTGGATCAGCTATAGGTGCTTGGGTTGTGAATACAGTATTCAAAGATAATGTAATGTTTATGATGGTGCTAAAAAAATCTTTTGCCGTGGTGATGGTTCTCTTAGCAGCTAAAACATGGTTTTCATAATCAATTATTTTATTTATCCAACTATAAAAATAAAAAAGATCTCGTATAATAACGAGATCTTTTTTTGTTAATTATTTTTTACAATTTTCTGTTCTCACTTTGAAAAATCTAAAAGGTATGATGTAAGGGGTTTTTAATTTATATTCTTCCCAATGAGGATATTTTTTCATTTGTTCTTCTAAGATAGGGCCTGTAAGAAAATTAATAATACAGGTAATAGTTAATGGAGATAGTATAGTAAACAAACCAATAGTTATTAGGGCATTGTAATAGACGATGTTTTGTTGAGGTAAGTAAAGAATATGTGTTGCTATCCAAATTCCCCACCAAAATAATATTTCTCCAAAATAATTAGGGTGTCTTGTATATTTCCACAATCCACGGTCTACTAATTTACCAGGTTCTTTTAAATGTTTGAGTTGGTAGTCGCCTGTCCATTCCCAAAATAGTCCCATAATAGAGATTGCAACACCGAATATCAATACATAAGTATTAATAGGTATTTCAATAGTAGAAGATTTTATAGGCATGTAAAAATAAAAAGGAAGACACATTAGCCATGTAAATAAAGCCTGAATGAGAAAAACATTAATATAACTTTTTAACATTTTGTGCTTAGAATCTTTGAATTTTTCATAGCGAGGATCCTCTGTTTTACTTCCACGCATTCCGAGATGTATAGACAAGCGAAGTCCCCATATCGTTACTAATCCAACCAGCCATAGATGTTGTGTCGGCTGAAAATTCCAAAACATGCCCCAACCGATTAAGACAACAAAAACAAATCCCATTCCCCAAGCAATATCTAATATCTTCCAAATATTGATCATGTAGGCAATAACAAAAGTAATAGTAAAAAGCCCCCAAAGCATTAGTAAACTAATACCAGCATAAGAAAAGGCTTCTGAAAAAAATATATCCATAATATACACTCCCTATTTTTTTTATATGTATTTAATAAAAATCATATTTATATAAAAATAGACAATATATTATCTTATATCAATTTTTTATATATATTATATCAAATTCTTAGTTGACAAAATTTTATAGCATGCTATGATATTATATTCAAATTAATTTATTATTTTATAGGAGATTCCTTTGTTGTCAATATACGCTCTAATACCAATTGTATTTTTAATAGTTTTATTAATAGGTCTTAAAAAACCTGCTTTTATTGTGGCTCCATTAACCTTGCTTATCACTAGCTTGTTAGCTTATTTTTTGTGGAAACAGAATGTTAATCTAATGGCTTTATCTGCCCTAGAAGGTGTTATTTATGGTTTATGGCCTATAGGGATTATTATTCTAGGTTCTATTACTTTGTCTAACCTCATGATAGAAAGTGGTGCTGTAAAAGATATCCAATCTCTTATAGGTACTATTTCTAGTGATGCTCGTATCACGGTAGTATTGGTGGCTTGGGGTTTAGAGAGTTTTCTCGAATCGATTGCAGGTTTTGGATCAGGTTTGGCTCTACCTATTAGTATTTTGACAGTTATGGGTGTTTCTCCCTTAAAAGCTGGGGTAGTTGCCTTATTAGCTAATAGTGTTCCTACCGCTTATGGTGGAGTAGGGATAGGGATTGTTGCTTTAGCAAATGCTTCGGGAATCCCTTTAGACGAGATTATGCGTTTTATTTCATGGCAATTGTTTATTCCTTCTTTGATAGTGCCTTTTGTAATCACTAGAGTAATCGCTGGTTCTTGGCAAAAAGTTAGAGAAGTTTTTTGGGTGCCTTTATTCGCTGGACTAGGACAAGCTGTAGGTATGGCACTTCCTTTTGATGCTTCCCTTGTGGCTATATTATCAGGAGCATTTAATATTGGTGGTGGGATTCTTGCTACAAATATTTTTTATCCTCACCTTAAAATAAAACAAACTGTTGATGTCAAAAAAGCCATTATTACTTTAACACCATTTTTAATAGCAATAGGCTTAATATTAATCACAGGCCCTTTATTCCCTGGAATCAATCAATGGGTAAGTTCATTTAAAACGGAATTATTCATCTATCCTGGAGCAACAAAACCTTTAGTTATTCGTTGGATAGCAGATGCTGGGGTATTGTTATTATTATCTGGATTTATAGGGGCTTTAATACAGGGACTATCTTTAAAAAAAATTGGGACAACATTTGTAAAAACATTAGTACAATTACAAAAAACAATAATAGTATTAGTCTCAATTTTAGCAATGTCAAAAATTATGACTCATAGTGGAATGATAGACTCTCTATCTCGAGGATTTACTCAATATTTGGGATCTTTATATCCTTTATTTGCTCCTGTCTTAGGTACAATAGGAGTTTTAGTCACAGGTAGTGTTGCTTCTTCAGGTATTTTAATGGGAGCATTACAAGCTGAGATGGGGCGAGCATTAGATATCTCTCCCGCATGGCTAGTGGCAATGAATGCCAGTGGTTCTACGGCTGGTAAAATGCTAGCTCCTCATAGTGTTGCCATCGTAATGGCAGCTATAGGATCTTCTGATGAAGAGGCTAATATCACTTCAATTATATTCAAATTTTTATTGGGATATGTGGCTGTCTTAATGATAATCTCGATGTTAGGATATCTGTTGGGGATCTAAAAATCTTAGCTTTTAAAAGGGGCCAAGCATGGTGAAAAATAATAGACGTACTAATTATGAAGATTATACTACAGTACCAGAAGAATCATCAGACCAAGTAGATACTACATTAGAAATGGATGAACTAGCTAAAGAGTATAAATCTCCTATGATAAATAGTACTAAAAAGACTCATCTATTATATGAGATTTGTCATCATTTTCAAAGTACCATGTCTGTCAAAGATTGTGTGTTATTTGCATTAACAATTTTTATTTGTACCATAGCTACTGCCAGCACAACACTGTTTTATTTAGATGAAAAAAGAGAGTACAATACTTATGACTTTACTCCTGATTATAAGATATACATATTTAATTATAGAGATCCTATAGATACAGAAGAAGAATTAACAGCAATATTAATGGACTCTTCTATTGAAAAATTCTTTACCCCAAAAAAAGGCGATTTCATTACTCAAAGAGACACAAAATTATGTTTGGAATCTTATGAATATACTATGTCTAGAAATGATATTTATCCATTAATTAACAGACAAGCAAGAGTTTGTAAAAACAATCAATACCATTTTAATCCTAGTGTGATAACAGTTAGTAAAAAACCGATGCTTGCAGAAAAAATAAAAACGGCAAAAGTACAAAATGCTTTACTTAAAAATGATGATGCTACTATTAATAAAAACAATGTAAGAATAGGATCTTTTGTTTTGATCAATATGGAAGGTCAGTATAAAGTAATCTTAGATGAGAACCTATCACAAGAACATTTAGTAGATGCATCAAAAAACAAATTAATAGACATTGATAAATTAATATAAAAAAATGAGAGGATAGTATGGATATGGATACAGAGAATATTTTGAATATGGATACAGAGAATATTTTGGATAAAATTACTGATCAGTGTATGTGTAGAAT
>CAMRBT010000069.1 GCA_947040475.1 uncultured Brevinema sp. | reverse complement strand
AAAAATAAATAAAAATAAGTTCTTTCTTTTAAAATAAATATCATGTATACTTAATGATATTACTATGAGTAGGTATATCATGAAGCATTTAGCACTTCCTTTTCTTTTTTTAGTCTTGACAAGTTTTGCCGTTCCTCTTTTAAGATACACGAGTTTATTATTTTCCCCCATCACTAATAATGGTGTACGATTTATATCTGGTAGTATTTTTTTATTTATTATTGCTTTATTTCGTTATAAATCTAAATTGTTGGAATTCTTCCCTAAAGAAAGAAAAATTCAGCTATTGTTGCTATGCACTTCTTGTTTAATGAGTATCAATATGGTTTTTTTTATAAAAGGATTGTCCCTCAGCTCTGCCTTTACAGGAAGTATGTTTACGACTTTTGGGATTCCTGTAACAGCCTTAGTGTCTATGTTTTATTTTCCTGACGAAAGGAAAAAATCATTTAATATTTTCTTTTTTACAGGAATGTTTATTTGTATTTTAGGGAGCCTTGTTTTTATAAATCGTGGTGGTAGCGACCCTCAAGCAAACGCTGGGACATTTTATTTGTTTATTAGTGTTTGTTCTCAAGTCGTCCTCAATAATTTAATTAAGCATATTGCTCATCAGCTCCCTGTACTTATTATAGGTTTGTTCAATTCTTTTTTAACAGGGATATCTTTATTAATATTGGCCTTTCTCACAGGAAGCATAAAAGAGCTAGCAACAGCCGATACGCATAGTATCGTTGTTTTAATTTTTGCTGGTATTTATGGGATTTTTGTAGGAATGATGATAGGATTTTCTGTTATCAAAAAAAATGGAATCACCACTTTTAATATTATGCAACTGCTAACACCAATTACCACAGCTATGGTTTCTTATATTATCATGAAAGAAACCATCACTCCCCCTCAATTTTTAGGAGGAATGATTATCCTCGTTGGGGCTTATATTTGTATTTTTGGGAAAAATAATTTTAATTCTTTATTAAAGAAATTTCAAAAAACAAATAATCAAATCTAAATAATAGGAGATATTATGAAGAAAGTAATTTTAATCACAGGTGCATCTGCCGGCATAGGCAAGCATACGGCTATACAATTAGCTCAACAAGGACACACTATATATGGATTGGCTCGTAGCATAGAATTAATGGATGAATTAAAAGCCTTCGGTATTAATCCTATACAGTTGGATGTTACCTCTCCCCAAAACATAAAACAAGTCATTAAAGAAATTTTAACAAAAGAATCTCGTATCGATGTACTTATTAATAATGCTGGGTATGGATTTTATGAATCCATGGAAGAATGTTCTATAGAAAAGGCAAAAGAATTATTTGATGTTAATGTCTTTGGATTGATGCAAATTACTCAGGAAGTACTTCCCACAATGAGAAATGCTAATGCTGGAACTATTATTAATCTATCTTCCGTTGTTGGTAAAGTCCCTTTTCTTTTTATGGGCTGGTATAGTGCATCAAAATTCGCTGTTGAGGGTCTTAGTGATGCTCTTCGTTTGGAGCTAAAAGCTTTTAACATAAAAGTCGTCGTCGTTGAACCGGGTCGTGTAACATCAAAATTTGGAGATACTGCTTTGAGTTTGTCTAATATGGATTCAGCATCACCTTATTACAAAAAAATGATTGATTTCCAAAAACTTATAGAGGACAACCCCCTTCCTTCTTCCTCCCCTGATTCTATTTCTAACACTATTATTAAAATTATCAACAGCTCCAATCCTAAAACAAGATATTGTCCTAATTTTGATGGTAAGATTGCGATCTTTTTTAAGAAATGGTTTGGTGATAAATTCATTGATTTTGTGATAGGATCTCGATTATAGTATAAACACAAAAAAGCACTCTATATGAGTGCTTTTTTTTATGGGGCCCGGAGGGGATCGAACCCTCGACCCACCGATTATGAGTCGGTTGCTCTAACCATCTGAGCTACAGGCCCTTACTAAATTAATAGTATGATATTATAACATATTTAATAAATATATGCAATACCTTTTTTAAATTTTATTAAAGTGAGTAATTAAAATTCTTCATAAATAAAAGAAATTTGTACTTCGTCTTTTTCACCTTTGATAATTGTGGAATGAGTACCCATTTGTTGTATCTTATTCATAATTGTTTTCCATTCAGATGTCTCACCAATATTATCCATATCTTTATAAAAAACACCTATCAAAGAAAATTTGAAAAAATATTTATTTTCTCCCTCTATACAAGTAATAATTATTTTTTTAGTTTCTACACTATCATAACTATTATAGTTTTCTAGATATCTTAATAATAATATTATCGTGTTTTTCCATAAAACTTTATCTACCAAAATATCGGGTAAAGACGCTCCAAACAACTTAGTAGAGAAATTAGGGAATTTTATATAAATCGCTGTTAAGGACTCTCTCAAAATATCTAATAATTTAATTTTTACAATATTCGTAGAAACATCTTGTTCGGATATTGTATTGCCATCTGTTTTTTGCTTAAGCATAAAGAGTACATGAGTCACATTTTTATAGGTAGTATTATAATAGGGAGTAAAAATATACTCTGCTTGACAAAGACCATCAATATTTTTAAAATGATTGATAAAAGATGATTTTTTTCCATTAAAGCATTCATTAACAGCACATACGATATTATCATGAATAGAAAGATCAAACAAATGATGAAATTTGGTTTTGTTGAGAACAGGTTTTTCTAGCATATTCTTGATAAATTCAGGATTACTTTTTTCAATTTCGTGTTTTTTATTAATCACAGCCATAGGGACAGGAAGATCTTCATAAAATTGATAAAAATAATCGAAGTTCTGATTTTTATGATCTTTTATAAAAACATCTAATATCTTTTTTTCGATCAGTACTATTTGCCCTTCTGCATTTTTGATACCTGAATAGTAAGCTCTTTCTTCACAGATCACATTTTTTGCCGTGATAATATCAGCAAATCCATGCCATACTTCGTTATTTTCTAAGCTTGACCAAAAATCTTTTGGAGGTCTTGCTATGATATTATTATCATAAATTAAATCTATTGATTTGCCCAACAGTTGATCTTCTTTTTTGCCGTATAAGTGACAAGCAGAATTGCTAATAGCTTGAATCGTTTGTAATGCGGGATCGATATAAACCAACATTTCATCTTCTCTATTGAGTAATTTTTTATTTTTTCGCTCTTGTTCTGTATTAGAAACGGGTATTAATCTTAATTTGATAATTGATAAAAAGACAGCGATAGATAAATTTAATAATTGAATCGCTATAAAAGTCCTCTCAAAAACGATGTCAATTAGTGGTAGATTCATAGCATACAAAGTTAGCAAGGTACAAGCGAGTGTCGTAAAATAATTCAAAAAAGGATAGGAGAAAATCAGTACATAGCTAATCAGTGGAATGAGAGCTAACAAAAAGGTGCACACGCCTATATCTTTCCAGAATAAAACTATAGACAACATATACAAGACAGGTAAAAGTATTAACCTCACGATAATAAAAAATCCTATATACACCCCTAAATCACCTACTCAATTATCTTTCTCTATTAAACAATATTTGCTTTACTCAGTATATTAATTTTTTATATTATTATCAAGTGTTATTAAGAATATTTATTATTTATTTACTATTTATATTGAACTCACCTCAAAAAATATGTATAATATAAATATAATATCTATATTATAATAGGAGTTTATATGGCTAAACATAAATCGAGTACTTTCAACGTTACAGGTATGCATTGTGTTGCCTGTGCTGGTCGTTTGGAAAAAAAAGTACAGAAACTTGATGGTGTTACTAAAATCCTTGTTAATTTTATATCAGGTACTGCTGCCATAGAATTTCACCCTTCTGTAGTTAAAGAAGAAGATATTATTGCTATTGCTAATAATATGGGATTTACTCTTACTCCCGAATCAACGACACTTTCTTATGAAAATACTTTTAACAAAGAATTTATTCTTGTTGTTGTTTCATGGATTCTCACTTCTATTTTAATGTTCCCTATGTTATTAGGACATCATGATTATATGAGTACAACATATCCGTATTTAGGTATTATTATAGCTGGAGCAACAATTTTTATACCAGGATTTCCTATTATAAAAAGTGCTACCAAATCACTGTTTTCTGGTGTTATGGGTATGGATTTTCTTATTGCTCTTGGTGCTTTAGCAGCATGGGTTAGCTCTTTATTACCTCTGTTTGGGGTTAAAATTCCCGATTATTCTGTAACTGCTTCTATGCTCATTACCGTTAATCTTACAGGGCGTCTCTTAGAAAGTATGGCACGAGGAACTGCTTCTAAAGCGATCTCAGCTCTTGCTAATTTTAGTGGTAAATACGCACATCTCGTCTCAGTAGATGGTTCTATTACAGAAGTTTTGGTACAAGATTTAAAAATAGGGGACACTATCCAAGTTAAATCCGGTGAAAAAATACCTACTGATGGAACAATTATAGAAGGAAGAACATCTACAGACGAGAGTTTCCTTACAGGAGAATCTATCCCTATAGAAAAAAAACCTGGAGACTATGCCTATGGTGGAGCACTCAATCTTGATGGATTTATTACAATAAAAGTAGAAAGAGATTCTCAGAATAATATGCTCGCTCAAACAATCAAACTGATCAAAGAAGCTCAAGGTACCAAAGTCCCTATACAAGTTTTAGCAGATAATATCACCGTAGTTTTTGTGCCTATTCTTCTAACTATCTCCTTTTTAAGTTTTGCTACTTGGTTTGCCTTCCCTAATTTTTTCCCTGATTTGCTATCTCCATTTGGGTTTACTTATGATACTTCTTCTCGTTTTGCTTCAGCGCTCTCCGCCGCAATCGCTGTACTAGTAATTGCTTGTCCTTGTGCTCTTGGATTGGCTACTCCTATGGCTCTCGTAAATGGATCCACTTTGGGTGCAAAAAAAGGTGTTCTCATTCGTAGAGGGCGTGCTGTCCAACATCTTTGTGATATTGATATCATTGCTCTTGACAAAACAGGAACACTCACAATGGGAAAACCAAAAGTAACAAATATTATCTCTGTTGATGGTCATTCTGAGACTTTGAAAATTCTTGTAGGATTAGAAAAAAGCTCTATTCACCCTATTGCACATGCTGTATTAGCTTATGCAAAAGAACACAAAATAGAGGCTAAAACTCTAGAAAATATCACAAACAATCCTGGACAAGGTCTTCAAGGAACAATAGATCAAATAGAATGGTTTGCAGGCTCTTTAAAAGCCACTCAAGAGCAAGATATTACTATTTCTGAAGAATTACAAGAGATGATAGATACACAAATAGCATTACACGAAACACTGGTTTGTTTGTCTAACATGCATACTAAAAATTGCGAGCTTGTTTTGAGCTTTTCAGATTCCTTAAATCCTGAGGCAAAAGACAGTATCAATCAACTAAAAGCTATGGGTAAAAAAATTATCATGATAACGGGAGACCATAAAAATGCTGCTCATGCTGTAGCCACAGAACTAGATATCACTTCAGTCATGTATGAATGTTCCCCAAAACAAAAATTAGAAACCATTCAGTCTTTACAAAAACAAAATTATAAAGTTTGTTTTGTTGGCGATGGTATCAATGATGCCGCAGCTCTCGAGCAAGCAAATGTAGGAATCGCCATGGGTACAGGGACAGATATCGCTGCAGAATCTGGGGATATTATCCTCGTGACAGGATCTCTTACTTCTTTAGTGCTTTCTTTTAAAGTCGCTCAGGCAACCTTCCTTAAAATTAAACAAAATTTATTTTGGGCTTTCTTTTATAATTGTGTGGCTATTCCCGCTGCATTTTTGGGATTATTACACCCTGTCACTGCAGAAATAGCAATGACATTTAGCTCTTTAACCGTGATAGGAAACTCTATATTATTATCAAAGAAAAAATTATCGTAAAAAATATCAAAATTTGATTGATTTTTTTAATTTATTTTGTTATAATAACAAAGTCCCATACTTTAGGAAACTGCGCTCCTTGCAAGTCCTAAGAAAAAACAATAAAGGAATTTAACTTATGAGCTTAAAAACAACATACACTAAAGCTCCTGAAATTTCTCGTAAATGGCATGTGATTGACGCTCAAGGCAAAGCTCTTGGTCGTATATCAGCTGTCGCAGCAAGAATTCTTCAAGGCAAACACAAACCAACTTTCACACCTCACGTAGATGATGGTGATTTTGTGGTAATCATCAATGCTTATCAATTTACACTTTCTGGTAGAAAAGAAAACACTAAAGTTTACAGACGTCATACAGGATGGATGGGTGGACTTAGAGAACTTAGCCATAGACAAATGATGGAAAGAAAACCTTGGTTCCCACTAGAAAAAGCTATCAGAGCTATGTTACCAAAAAATCGTCTTGCACGTCGTATGTTTAAAAAACTTATTATTGTTGAAGGACCTGAATTCAAAAATGCTAATGGTGGATTAATTGTCCACAGAGATATTTAAGGAGAAATGACATGGCAGTTGTAAAAAAAGATACCCGTGTTTATGCAACAGGTCGTCGTAAGACTAGTGTTGCCCGTGTTTTTCTTTCTCCTAATGGAAAAGGAAATTTCACAGTAAATAAAAAAGATTATTCAGAATATTTTCCAACATTTTTTAGTGATCAAATTTTTGAAGTATTCACTCTTACAAACACTACAAATCAATTCGATATTTTTTGTACTGTTAAAGGTGGTGGAGTTAATGGACAAGCCGAAGCTATCCGTCATGGTTTAGCTAGAGCTCTTAACGATCTAGATAAAGAAAAATATCGCTCTATCTTAAAAGATAAAGGTTTTCTTACTAGAGATGATAGAATGGTTGAACGTAAAAAATACGGCCTCCGTAAATCTCGTAAAAAAGAACAATATTCAAAACGTTAAATATCAAAACACCCTTCTTACGAAGGGTGTTTTTTTAGAGAATAACGAAAGAACGAAGTGATTGAGATTATTGTCTTACTCAGCTATAGATAGAAAACAGAGTTCAGAAAATAATGACATTTTATTTTAGTTGATATTTTTGTATGATATTAAGATAGCGATTGCTGTATTCTACTCTAAAATAAATATTGTTAGGAACAATCCATTGAGAAAGTGTCTTATCGCTTTTTGAAAGATTACACTTTTTAGAAACGGCAATCATGTTTGATAAATCGTTGGCGAAAGCTTGTTTTTTATTTTTATTCCAATATTTCGCTCCGCTGTTATGAGCCACTTTTAGAGGAACAATATGATCGATGTGAATATCTCGTTTATTAGAGAGAGTGATATTTGTATTGTAGGGATCTGTGAAAGGAAGCTTTGTGATGAGTGTTTTTCGTGCTTTTGCAGAATTATAATTATAATCTGATCGGACATATCGATAACAAGAAGTTAGCAATAACAAAATAAAGACCTTGATAAAAATTTTCATAAAAAAGACCTCTCTAACAAACGCTATGAGAGGTTTTTTGTATTATAAAAGAAAGAAAAATCATGTGACAATACAAAAAACCTATAGTGGATTGTATTGACCAATTACACAAAATTAAAAATCTTAGACATTACTACCTAATACTCGTCAACTTTGGAAATCTACAAATCACACTATAGGCAATTATAATAAATCTACTAGTTGACGAGTATTAAAGCAAGGATCTAGCACAATATTATTTTAAAAAGAATAAAAAATCTTTTTAAAATAAAAAAGATAGATGTACAAAGATTTTTTGAATCTTGTGTAATTGGTCAATAATAGTATAAAGTATAATACTATTATTGTCAATAGGTATTTTGAAGCTCCCCCCCACTATACACGAGGGAGTATCTCTATTAATAAAGTTGTGATAAGCCTTTCTATTTTCGTCTGTCAAAAGCAGGGGGATTTTTAA
>CAMRBT010000068.1 GCA_947040475.1 uncultured Brevinema sp. | reverse complement strand
AAGCTATTGAAACACAAACCGCCGTTTAATATTTTATAAAAAAGCCCTCCTATAAGCAGGAGGGCTTTTTTGGTTTTAAAGACAATTTTTATTTTTCTGCAAAATCAAACAACATAGAATATGTTTTATTTCCAATATCTAGTGTTTTGTCTATAAAAGACATTTATAACTCCTCATCAATTAATTTTGAAATCGTTCCTATAAATTCATTTGATGCTTGCTGACCTGTTATAAATACTTTAGCTTCTATACTAGCTCTTGATAATCCAACGTTAATAAGTGATATGTTTTGACGATCTGAATAATTATCTAAATTTCTATTAGAGAATTTAGTAACTGTATATTCCCATTGTTGCCCTTTTGCCGCATGAATAGTAGATACAATCACTTTATTCTTCACTTTATCTAAGAATTGTTTTAATGTTTCATTAGATAAAATATCTTCCACAATTTGGAATTGCTCAAAATCTTCAAAAAATCCCCATTCGCCAGTAGACTTAAAAGAATTTTTAAGTAAATCTAATAAAACTAAAAGCGAATCCCAATCATCTTGATTATTTTCATTTTGTAAACCTTTCATCTCTCTACTTAGTCTACTTAACAACGTTATAATTGTATTATCATCATTACTATAGGATTGCCATTTTTCTAGGGCTTGTTGATGAAAAGTTTGATAATACCCAGTATCTGTAAACATAGCATAAAATACATCTATACTGTTACTCCTACATTGTAGCAATAAATTATCGTGTCCTGAAAATCTATCTGCAAACATCACACAACATGTATTCTCTTGATATTTATCTTGAAAATAGTCTACAATATCTTCATAATATGAATAACTATCTAGTTTATGATCTTTTTCAACCACTATTGGATTCCCCTTAGCAACGGAACGAATATATTCAGATATTTTTAGCATTTTTGGATTGTTTTTATAACGCTGGTTAATCGTCAATTCTTTCTCTATACATTTAAGTTTTTGTTTTGATCTATCAAATAATTGTGGTATTGCTCCTATGAATACATATAGTTGTTGCAATTCATCTCCAAAAGCATAAAATTTTGTTTGCTCTCCTATTAGCATATGCAATAGCCAATAACCCAAAATATTGGTGTCTTGATATTCATCAACTACAATATGAGTGAAATAACCTAGATAGTTTTGTCTCAACTGAGTATTGTTCATAAACAACCATAGTACCAATATGATAATTCCATTAAATGATATTACACCATGCGGTAAAAAATGTCGTATCATATGTTGGGCATATAATACTATATCTTTATTTACGTCATTAAATTTAAGATTATTACTAATTTTTCTATCTATACCTTCTAAAAAATCTTTTACTTCTCTATCTACATATCTATCATATTGGTTATTTTGATTGCTTACCCCTGATAGTTTCTGTATTTTATTAAGACTTTCTACTATTTTTTCATAATTTGGTGTATTTTCCGGAACATCTCGTTTTATAAGATCTAGTAGATGTTTCCTTTGTTTAAATAAAATCCGTCTGCATAAGCCATGATAGTTTGTTGTCGTAACCTTCTCTTTTAGAAAATATTGCAAAGCACCTGAATTATTAGTTTGTGTTGCCTTTTCTTGGAGTTCTAATTTTAGTTTATTAGAAGCACTTGTACTAAAACTTAAAATTAACACAGAACGATAGGGTTTAATTTCTTTTAACTCTTGCCATTGTTCTAATAAAAACAGTATCAAAGTTGTCTTCCCACAACCCGGGGGAGCAGAAATAAGTATTCTATTATTTGTTTTAGATACTTCTAAGATGTCTAGTTGTTCTTGTGTTAAATCATCTTTATTTATCATATTACTGCTCTTCTATCTTTTGGATTAGATTACCAAGACCTACTACTAAATACTGTGGAAAAATATTATTTTCACAAAGGATTCTACCAACCAATGACCCTTCATACATTGATTTAATGCCCCACAATTTACTCAACCACAATACTTTATGAAAATCATTATCTACTTCAGTTCCAGTAAATATATCATCTAACGAAGCGTTTTTAAATTCATGTTCTTTTTGAGCCATGTCCACATCTGTCCCATAAACAATTTTACAAGCTTTTTGATAGTCTTTGCTCATTTGAAAAGGATATTTTAAATTAGAAATAATCTTATCTGATAATAATCTATTGAAAATCACATTTTTATTTTCATGTTGGGTAATCGCATCATAAATTGATTCTTCTATATCAATTCCACTAGATATAATTATACTTTCTGGCTCATCTGTTAGAAGTTGTGTACACCAATTTGCGTTTTCTTTATCTCTATCTACTATAGCTATTGCTGGTATTTTCAAATTTTTAAACCATTGATAAACTTTACGGGTATTCTCAGCTCCCATCATATTTATAATCGATATAGAGTGTTTATCAAGTAAAAATTCTTTTTCAGTATTATATGAATTTAAAACACCTTGATCTGTTTCTCCTTCAACTAATAATACTCCTTTTGCAAAATATGCTTCTCTAAATTGATTGATATATCGATCATGAATTTCTTTTATATCACATGATTGTGTAGGGATATTTATAGCTATGCAACAACTCTGTTGATTTGATAAAAATAAACGATTAATAGCATACCCTGAGCCTTGTATCATATACGGTGAATGAGTCACGATAATAATTTGAAAAGATATTTTTAATTCCTCTATCACTGGGCTTTCTGTAAGTAATAATATTTCATTGATTAATTGTCGTTGCCAATGCGGGTGGAGGTGGAGTTCTGGTTCATCTATAGCAACCACAACACTTAAAGAATTTGGGGTGTTTTTTAAATCCTCAATATGTTGCCCATAGTTATCATTATGGCTTGCTATACCACTGAGAATATAGAGGATAATGTGTAATCGTCGTTTCAATCCCTCTCCACTATAGTCAATATGTTTGCTAGATTTATCAACCAAAAATAACATAGAAGCTAGCATTGATGCTACATCATCAACATCATGATTTATTGAAATATCTTGAAGTATAGAAATGTGATTTAACTCCTCTTTCACAGAGTTTTTTAGGGTTTCTAGATTCTCATTATTAATATACATATCAGCAGATTCTTCTGATATAAAAGATTGAATCTTATGAAAGATATATGAAATAGATCCTTTTTTTGCTAATAAATTGGGAATACTTTTATCTAAACCCATACCACTATGAATCGGAATATAACAAAAATTCCTACGAAGTAATTTATGAACAGGATTACCTTCGATACAAGAAATTAAATGTTCGTCATGAGATTGAGTATAATCGATTTCTATGTTTCCATCAGAAAAATGATCTCCCCAAAAACTAATTTCTTCATCATTTTCTTTTTCAAATACACATTTCATAGAAACCAAATTATTTATATTTTTAAAATCATCTTCTGTAAAATCTCTAACTCTAAAAACATAGTTAAGCATATCAAATATATTAGATTTACCTAGATTATTTTCCCCAACAATATAAGTTACCTTATCCCCAAATTCTAGTGAAATATTTGATAAGTTTCTGTAATTAGTAATATTTTGTATATATTTTAGTTTCATGATATATCCTTATTCATTATATCCTAATACACGTGCAATAAGTTCACAATGTTTTGCTATTTTTTCTGAATCAAATTGTATCGCACCATCAGTATCTTCTGTATATACAACATAGGTCTGATCTCCTTTTATATTCTTGAATTGAACTAAATCGTAGAGTACTGTAAAATCTTTATATTCTTTTTCACATTTTGATTTAAACCTTTTTTTCGACTCTGATGTGCCACTATGTTCCCAATATATTATAATACTCTTATCTTTATTTTTTATCGTAAAATCAGGCTCAATCCCTTTGAAAGGTTCTTCATATCTATAAGGAATATTAAATTTATTGAGTAGATTTGCAATAATAACTTCAGATTTTGATCGAACTTTTTCTCCTCTTTCTGTTGTATAGATATGATTTCCTGAGTTATTAGAATATTGCTCTTGAGATCTTTTAAACTCTTCTGCTGTCTGCCCTCGTTTACAAGCTTGCTCTACTATCCATGAATTTTCAACTTCACTACTGCTTTGAGCTTGATTTTTCGCTTGACGTACTAATTCATTAAGATCTAGATCTTCAATATTATCAACTTTATCTAAGTTCAATTCTTCTGCAATTTCATTATATTTTTTCACTTGGTTTTGACGTAGTTGTCGGCTTTCTTCTTCTAGCTCCATTAATCTTCTAATATCTGCCGTTGTAAAGCTTTTTTCAATAAGAGATTTTAATTGAGGAACAATGGCTTTTGCTACATTTTCTTGTTTTTTATCTTCAAGCCAATCAAGGATGCACTGTAATAATCCCTCATTATTTTCATAGTCTTTTATAGTGTCGATATGTTTGTCACTGTCTTGTAAACGTTGCCCGTAGTCTTTAAGCAATTTTTCAACGGATTTTCTATCTTTTTCTTCTCTATCTAGATCATGTTTTATGGTATATGCTATCTGCGTATTTAAAAGATGTGAAGACAGTATATCATCCGAAAATAATTGATCGATAATATATTTAAAATCTTCGTTAACCATATAATTTTCATCTTCAGATTCATTGTACAGTTCTTTTTTAGAGTAGAAATATCCATCTTGAGCTAGAAACACAGTGTTTTTTGAACAAATCTCAACACATATATTTGCTACTTGTTCAACTTTATATGTAGAATATGTATCAATATAATGTGTAAATTGATTTAACCAGTCTATCGATTTATCAGTTATTATCTGTTCTAGATTTTCTAGAGAATTACTATGCTCAATAATATCAACAATATATCTTAAAACAAAACAGATTGAATCATATAGTAATTCTTTATTAAAATCTGTCACTTTATAAAGAAATTTATTTTTATCTATATTATCAAAAATTTTTTGAAGTTCTGAAATATCTAGTGCTCGTAATATTTCTAATAACTTTTTTTGAGTATCTTTCAATTCTCCAGTATGTAAAGATAGAATTTTAATATAGACTTCTAATTGTTTAAAGTAAATTTCAGGTTGTTTTTCCTTATCTAATTTTAGTTCTGGTTTACAATTTGATTTAATTCTTTCCATTATTTTTTTATTATCATAGCTTTTGATAAAATAAGGGACGTTTTCTTGGATTTTCGACTCATCATTAGGTTTAATAAATTCTCTCAATTTTTGTCCTTCTTGAGTTAATTTGGTATCAATAAGTTCATCAGTAAATGATTCCTTGAAAAGGGAATAAACATCTATATAAATTTCATCTTTAATATCATTACTATATTTGGCTTCTTCACTGGAGCATAGCATACCTTTTTTATTTAAAATAATATCATATTTTTGAAATAGTTTGGAATCTCCAATAATTTTATAGAATTGATTAAGCCAGCCGTGCAGTGTGAATTCTCCTAAGTCTAGTCTTTCTAACAATTCTTTATCATCGACATTTTCATGAATATATTTTGCTAACTCTGCTTCTGTAAATCTTTCTTTCACTTTTTTATCAGATAATAATTGTTTTGCCCATTGTCCATGCTCTTCTTTTAGAGGTAAATAAATATTTTTACATTTATCACAAATATCCCAAAGTTGATTATTTTCTTTTTCAAATAGTTTTAATTCAGGATTACCTAGTAGTTGCTTTATATTTTTGTTTGTTTCAACAGAAATATGTTCTATAACAACCTCGGATAATCTTGTAATCTGTATTTGTGCAAAAGCAGAATCATTCCCTTTATCTTTACCAATTTTAATAATATTGTACAAGTGTTTCCATGTATGTGACTTATCTGACTCAATGAATTTCAATAACTGTTCATACATATCTATTGCTTTTTCAACAATTTTTTTATTTAAATTAACTGCTTCAGAATCTTGCACTTCTGTTAATTCAATATTACTTCGTTGATCTCCAGCAGGACTAAAATAGGGACTATGAATAATTATTGGAAACATAAATTGCTCGGAACCAATCAAGGGTAAGAAAATATACAATTTAGGTTGTTTATCATATTCTTCAATATGAATAATATTTCCTTCTTTTGATATCGCAAAAGATATTGTTACAGGAACAGAAATAGTGTTTCCTTCGTAGTTGGTATCTATATGTTCTGTATGAGAGATGATTAATTTTTGGCTAGTATTTTCATTTGTAATATACTCATTTATGACATATATTTCATTATTAACAAAAGGTGATAATATATTATTTACTTGATATTTTTTCTTGCCATTAGGGCAGTTGACTTCTATTTGTTGAATAATATCAATAAAATTCAATGCAAATTTTGCATATTCATCTAGTTCTTTTAGCCCTTTATCAATATTTTCATGATTAAGTTTAATAGATTTTCCATCTCCATGATAAGTAAATACTGTATTAAATTCATTTTCATTGAAATTTGATTGTTTTTTAATACTGTTAAAATATACATCATAAGTACTTTTTATAGACTCTCGAAATGAGATCTCATTTACACTAGACCTATCAATGGGAATATAGAACTCATCAATAGTCTCTCTATCTTCTATTTTATTTTTAATTTTACCTGAAACAGTTATTAACTTTGATACAAAATGAGTAGTACAAAATCCTGTGCCATATTTCCCTGACGTGTTTATTGTGCGATTGTCTATATTTTTCCCACTTGTTTTTCGGATTAATGCCCATAATTCATCCCATGAGAAAATATCTCCATTATGACTGAAAATAAATTTTTCTTGACCTTTTTCATATGAAATACTGATACTTGCTTTTTTATTTTGCGTTAATACACATGAATCTTTTGCATTTTGTATAAGTTCCCAAATCCATCTACGTTTATCATTTTCATGTTGCTTAGAAAATAACTCTTTCATATGTTCGTAAATATTATGAGCTCCATCATTTATTTCTCTTTGAACACTATTTTTTTCACTACTTTGTTGAATATCTTTTTGATGTTGATCACTCATTGTGTTCTCCTTAGTATTATATAGTATACTATTCTAAAAACGTTATACATTTTGTTCTTTCCATGTGTAAGGACGCTGATATACTGGTATTTTGAGATTATTGATCTTTAATATATCTTCAACGGTAGCTAATTGAGCTGGTGACATGATTTCTTTCTTATTCATAATATTTTAGCAATTGTTTGTAGCTTCAGTCGGTCTAATTCAGCTATGAAATTATTAATAAATTCTAGGTTTTTCTCAATGGATATACTATTTTTTCCTGCTTGCATAAACAATGAATGAGAATATTTTTTGAATGATTCATCAAAAAGGTCTCTAGGGAAAAGAGTTGTATAATATTTCATCCCGTTAATGGTCTCTTCTTTTCTACCGTAGCATTTAACAATCTTGAATAGCGTGATCTCTTTCTTTGAATCTTTGTAGCCTAATTTTTCAATAATCGCATAAAAACCTCTAACAACAATATTCTTTGTTTGATTATCTGAACCACCAAAACAAAGATAAACTCTATCCCCAACACTTATATCATCAATATTATGTGCATTCTTTGTCTTATTTAACTCAATATTTTTATCTAATTCGGATAAATCTGTTAGCCTTTCGATAAAAGTTTCATTATTGTCTCTTGTAATATTTAAATTCATAATCCATGTATTCATTTATTTCCTCCCTTTAAATCTTTGCTTTTTATAAAGTCTCATACTGAAATTACTGCACCTACTAACAACACTTTAAACCCATTACTAAATTGATATTAACTCAATATTTTGTAATCTACCGTCAGTTTTCGCTTTAACTACTTTTTTATAACCATCTAAAAAGAGATAGTCATTAATTCCTAATACTTTAATGCTTGGATCTAAATCTTCTAAATCACAAAGATATTTTCCCCATACATCTTGAGTATCAGTTTTCTTATAATGATGAACTATAGAATCAGGGGTATGAACATGTAAATCCCATTTTTCTCCATTCTGATCCTCTTTTAAACGCCATATAATCCTCTCTATAAATATGAAATTCCCCAATTTCTTTACTATATATAAATTTATCATACTACGATTTCACAATAATTACAATAATAAATCACTAAAAAAAGGACAAAGCATTATACTTTGTCCTTTTTTGCACTCTAGCATGAGCATGGTTTTCTATAATTAGATTAGGTTGTACTTGTCTTAAATTATTATTTCATCCACCATAGACTTTTAGCCATTTGTGGAGGGTTTTTGGCTCTTTTT
>CAMRBT010000067.1 GCA_947040475.1 uncultured Brevinema sp. | reverse complement strand
ACTGAATCAAGCCGCCGTCATGGGGATACTCGCCGTGAGACATATTCTGGGATATAAGGGTGAAGAGGGTTAAGTGAAAAAATATTTACAAAAGCCCACCACTAATACTGTGATGGGCTTTTTATTAGTTTACTGTTGTGATTTTCATAGCTTAGCTATTATAATAAATATTATTATTAAAAATTAGGAGTCCATTATGGATACCAATCTAACAACAAGCCTTATATTAGAGGCTACCTCTAATATAACCACAGCCCTCATATCAGCGGGTGTATCTGTAATAATGACAATTATTTATTGGTGTGGTAAAGGGATGGTAAACTGGTATCAAAAACGTAAAACTTTTAAAACTTACAAAAAATATGTGCAAGAATTTTTCAAGCTTTATCTCATAGCCCTAGATACTAATACCATCACTTTTGAGAATATTAATTATAATATAACAGATGATCTAGAATTTATTTTTATTATAGAATCTGGTAATAAACAGGAAAACATATCTAAACATGAAATACCCACCCTCATTCTAGGATTTATCAGTGAAAGGGAGTTGCTATCAGATAATGAAACTAAACTTTTATTAATACTGCTAAAAAAGCTATCTTCCGAGAAATGGATTGAGCATTGTAAAAAAATAGATGAAAACAAAATAAAAATATTATTTAGTCAACTTGAGATACTTTCATCTGAAGGTTATACTTCACTCGTAAACTTAAATAAAGATCAATATATATATTCTCCATCTATATATTCTCCATCTTTTAAAGATACTATAGAAAAATTACAAACACAGTTTAAGCATAATGAATTTGATAAAAGAATTCGAAGAATTATTAAAAAGAGTTCACACTTACTATCCTAGATAAAAAACAAAACACCCCCATATCTAAAATGAGATAGGGGGTGTTTTGGCAGTGTGTATAATTCTATGGTTCGGTATAGAATATTCAGACTTTGCTGTGAAGATATAAGCAATACAGTTATTTTATATAGGTGTCCAGTGCGTACTTCGTACTTACTGGATAACTATTTTCTAGTCGTAACGGAGTACTCCTGAAAACAGTAAAATGCCCATAGAGCATGTATTTGCAAACATCTTAACAGACTAAGTCTTAAATATTTCTATTTTATTACTTACGGTTAAAACATACAATACTCTATGAGCAATTAGTATAAATTTACTTACCGTAAGTAATAAAACAAATATCGAGAACATAAGCCATGATACGAAAATCACATGGTCTTTTTATTTCTATCTTGTGCTTGGTATGACTATACCTTGGCACATCGTGCCTTTAAAATGAAAAAGGATTTCCTATACAGAAAACCTTCTATCTTAAAAATGACAAGATAGAAATATATAACAGACTATTTCTAGTTTGTTAAGATGTTTGCATGATTATTATAACTTATTAAAGATATCTTGTCAATAAAAAATCAAAAAAACACCACCCATCGTTTATTATCTTGTTATTTTCTGAAAACTAATATATAATATTATTTATATAAAAATAGGAAGGAGTTGGGGATGAAAATTACACATATAAAATCTAGACTTTTGATAGGGGATAATCAAGTTAGATTAGAAGTTGCACTAATGCAATTGGAATCTGAAGGACACGAAGTCTTACACGTAGTTAACAATATGGGCGGATATTCTTTATTGGGAATGCTTTTTGCTTTGTTTGTCCCACTAAAAATTTATACAATTATTTCTAAGTAAATTATTATACAAAATCAAAAAAACACACCCGTGCTACGCTAGGGTGTGTTTTTTTTTGTGGAGTGAATACTCCTTTATTAATAATAGTTTATTACTGGGTAAAATCGAAAGTTTTGGATATGCCACCGATGAAGAGAACATTATGCAAAGGATCTTGAGTATCTAGCTTATGTCCTTGATAACGAAGTACGGCTGTTAGTTTATAACCGTTAGAGGACGTGTATGTTATCCCATTATTCCAACGCAATTGTAGAAATTTTTTGAATGCTTCTGCATCATCTCCCGTGAATCTCGGATTGAGCTGAGATAAAAAAGACCATCCAGTAGCAAAAACAACATTATAAGTTAGAGAGAGCCCAAAATAATTGACGACATGTCTAAAATGTGGTCTAGCCACAGGATCAAAAGGAATTGGAGGTTTAGGTTTAATAGCTTCGTCTGAGAGGAGACCACCAAAGGCAAGGACTTCTAATTCTGTAGAAAAACGAAGGACTTGTCTTTGAGGAAGGCGGAGAGCATAAGCCAGCTCAAGATCAAAACGCCCTAAATTGTTAAATCCAATAGTAAAATATTGACCAAATTTTAAGCCCCCTTCGATGAGGTATTCGTCTAAATTCCACATATGTACAGAACCTGGTATGGTAGGATCATTTTCAAGATAATTAAAACTCAGATCGGTTTTAAGTTCTAACATGATATAACTTGTTAGCCAAGGTGCACTTACAAAATTTTGAGAATAAAGCATTCCAAACTTTGTAAAATTAATGGCGAGCAAAGGTAAAGCGTCTGGATTGACATTCCCTGTATTTGCTAGAACATACAATTCTAGTTTTTGTATGGTAGCTTTGGGGGTCTCTTGCCCATAGACACTACCAATGTTTAAAATAATAAACAAGAAAATTTTAATTAATGTTTTTTTCATGAAACACTCCTATATGTGATTGTGAAATTTTTATTAAATATTTTATATAAAAGAAAATAGTATTTGACATTAAAACTTTCTATAATAAGTTTGGGGCTTGTTACTAAAAAATCTCACCAATAAGATATATCTCTAAAGACATTTCTACTAGTGAGAAAATGGTATTAGTACATATGGAATAAAATTTTAAAAGTTATATATTTAAATAGTATCATATTTTAGATTAGATGTCAACATGGTTGAGATATTTATCTCTTTGACTCTTTTACAATTAAGTTTAGTTCAGATAATTTTATTAAATAAAAAAAACACCACCTTATTATCGGGGTGGTGTTTTAGCAGTTTGTATATTCTATGGTTGGTATAGAATACTTAGACTTCACTACAAAAACGTAAGCATGATTTTATTGCACGATTATTAACCAAATAACACCTTGTGATATTTTTTTATGCAATCATTGACTTATTTTTAAAAATATAGTAAAATATTAGAACGACACTAAATTAAACAGGATAGATCACCATAAGGGATCATCACTGAATTCCAAAAGGAGGAAAATATGTCAAAGACAAAAGAAGTATGGGTATTAGGCTTTGCACTATTTGCAATGTTTTTTGGAGCTGGAAATTTGATTTTTCCTCCATCTTTAGGCGTTGCCACAGGTAGTAACTGGTTTATTGCTAGTCTCGGTTTTTTAATTACAGGAGCGGGTTTGCCACTCTTAGGGGTACTCGCATTTACAAAGTGTAGTAGTTTAGACGATTTTGCTTCTAAAGTATCCCCACAATTTAACACGATTTTTTGTTCTGTGCTTATTTTGGTCATAGGACCATTTTTTGCTTTACCAAGAACAGGGTCTACTACTTTTGAATTAGCAGTACAGCCGTTTTTCGCTAATCAAGGGAGTATAGTAATTTCTATTATTAGTGCTATTGTGTTCTTTGGTATTACTTATTTGCTCACCGTTAAAGAAAATAAAGTTACCGACATTATCGGTAAATATCTCACTCCTATTATTTTAGCGATGTTAGCGATTATCTTTGTTAGAGGAATGACTATGGATATGGGAACACCAGTAGAGACAGATCAAACAACGAATCTATTTGCTCGTGGTTTTATCGATGGTTATCAAACAATGGACGCTTTAGCTTCTATTTTATTTGGACTCGTTATTGTTGCAGGTCTAAAATCAAAAGGTGTCACCGAAGTAAAAGAACAACAATATTACCTCGTTCGTGCTGGGATTATTGCAGCAGCAGGCTTGGGGATTATCTATCTCTTTTTAACTTATTTTGGTGCTTTAGTCAGTGGAGAAGCTTTGAACAATACCACTAGTCCTGCTCTCTATATCGCTGAAGTAACCTTAGGCAAAATGGGAAGAATCATTTTTGGTATTTGTGTGGGTGCTGCTTGTTTAACAACAGCGGTGGGATTGTCTGCCTTAACAGCTGATTGGTTCTCCAAATTATTAAATATTTCTTACCTCAAATTACTTATCGTTACTTGTGTATTCTCTACAGTTATAGCTATTGGTGGCGTGGATATGATTGTTAAATTAGCTATTCCTATGCTCCTTTTATTGTATCCTCTTACTATTGTATTGATATTAATGAACCTTGCAAATCTAAAAGCTATCTATTTTAAATTAGGTACTTATACCGTTTTAGTTGTAACTCTTGTTGAAGTTATTGGATCTACTTTTAAAGTAGTACCACTTACAAATCTTGTTACTTCTATCCCATTGGGAGGGGCTGGATTTCCTTGGTTAGTTCCTTTTGTAGTCAGTCTTGGGGTTGCTTATCTTTTAGATCTTGTTGTATATTCTAAAAAATCAGCTTAACATTTTAAGCTTAATATTTTAAGCATAAAATAATAAATCAAATAAGTATCTTCGATACCAAAAAAGCCTTCTCTGAAAATGAGAGGGCTTTTTGTATATAGGTAACTATTGACAATTAGTTATTATAACTTTATAATAACAGATATGATAATAAAATAATTATTGTTATATGGGAGAATAAAATGAAAAGAATTACTTTACTATTTACGTTACTCGTGATAAGTACTATATCTTACGCAGAAATAGGAAGGCACAATCTACAGATAAATATTGGTGGAGGGTATCAAACAGCTTCTAGAGGTGGAAGAGATGCCTATACAACAGATTATTGGTGGGGTAGTATACATTCTCCTGCACGACCAGAAGTATCTGTGGACGGTGGAATGTTTACCTTTGAAATAGGATATCTTTTTCATAGTGTTCGTAAAAATGATATGGTACATGGTTTTGATATGAGAGCTAGTTTTTCTATGAGCTTTTTAAAAGGAGACTATGATAAGATATATGATCAAACTTTTGAAAAGATATATGGTGAATTTGCAATGGCTTATACTTTAGGACGTCAATTTGAAACAGGTAGATTAATGTTTGATATACTTGGGGTTGGAGTAGCGTTTGGAGCAGCAGATACTAAATATTACCTCAATGGATCAGAAGCATTAGAAGGGAGGAATTCCCTCAGTGTTGGAGTGTACTATATACTTCCGGGTATACAATATATGATGAATAACGGATTTACCATAGGTTGGAGAAATAAATTTGAATTATTAAATTTTAGCCATCTTTTACTAGGATTTAATACAGCTGTTACTGTTGGTTTTACTTTTGGTAGTAAATAGCTAGAAAAATCACAATATAATAATCAAATCAAAAAACACCATAGCGTAAGCATGGTGTTTTTTTTTTTGAATTTTATAAGTATAATTATACTCTAAGCTAATACTAAAAAGGCTATAGATAAAATTCCTATGATCCATAAAATAGGTGAAATTTTGTGATATTCTTTTGCGATAACATGCATGACAATATAAGAAATAAAGCCAAAACTAAGACCAATAACAATATTATAAGAAAGGGGCATGAGGACTATTGTTAAAAAACTTGGAACAGCAATTTTCATATCAGTAAAATCCATGTGAACGATGTTTCTAAACATATAAACACCCACCATAACAAGGGCTGGAGAAGCAATGAACAAAGGCACTATCGTAACAATAGGAGTGAAAAATAGTGCTAAAATAAATAATAAACCAATGACAACAGAAGAAAGTCCTGTTTTTGCTCCAGCGGCAATTCCTACAGTGGATTCACTGAAAGTGGAGATAGTGCTTGTACCTAGTAAGGCACCTGACATTGTTGCGATAGAATCAGCATAGAGCATTTTATCTATATCTTTAATGCGTCCTTCGGAATCTTCTAGTCCTACTGCTTTACCACAAGCAATGATAAAAGCTAAAGAGTTAAAAAGGTCTATGAATAAAAAGGAAAAAATAGCACCCGCTAAAGTCCATTGAAAAGCACCTAAAATATCTAATTTCATAGCGATAGGGGCAATACTTGGGGGCATTGATAAAAATGCAGTAGGAAATTCAACCATTCCAAATCCAAGTCCTAATATCGTTGTAATCAAAATACTGAACAAAATACCACCTTGTATTTTTTTGGCATCAAAGAATACCATTAAAAACAGACAGACTAATGATAAACAAACTTCTGGGGTAAATTTACCAAGAGCTACAAGTGTAGCAGGGTTGGCTACGATAACATTCATGCCTCTCAACCCTATAAAAGTAATAAACAAACCTATACCAACGGAAGCTGCCAAGCCAATAGGGAGAGGAATAGCTGTAGCAATAGACTTTCTAATGCCTGTTACGGTAAGAATAAGATAAAATAGTCCTGATAAAAAAACAACCCCAAGGGCGATTTCCCAGGGGATATTTTGCCCTTTCACAATAGAATAAGTGAAAAAAGCGTTTAAGCCCATAGCAGGGGCAAGAGCGATAGGCATATTTGCTACAAATGCAGATAGTAAAGTCCCTATTGCAGTAGCTATACAAGTAACGGTAATAAGGGCATTTTTATCCATTCCCGTAGAGGATAAGATAGCAGGGTTCACAAAAATAATATAAGACATCGTTACAAAAGTAGCAATCCCTCCAAGAACTTCTTGCTTTATGGAACTATTCCTCTCAGATATTTTAAATATCTTCTCTAAAATATTGGTCATAAAAACTCCTATTAGTTATTGATTTACTCTATAATGAATTCTATATTATTAGGTGGGGAAACACTTTTTAGACGAACAAGACTTTCTAAATGGATACCTTGTTCTAAAAGAAGTTGTCTTCCAGACTGAAAGCTTTTTTCTATAATAATTCCTACGCCTACACAGTTTGCTTCACCCATTTCAATGATTTTTTTCATCCCAAGAACGGCATGTCCCATAGCTAAAAAATCATCAACGATAAGAATATTCTCACCTTTTTTTATATAATCTTTAGATACAAAAATATCGTAATCTTTGTTTTTGGTAAAAGAATGTATTTGGGTATGATAGCCGTCTGCCATTGTGGTTGGGAGAGATTTTTTGGCAAATAATAAGGGAATGTTCAAGGCTAAAGCCACCCCAAGAGCAGGAGCAATCCCAGATGCTTCTAAGGTGAGAACTTTATCTATTTTGCTGTCTTTGAATCTCAAGGCAAGCTCTTTGCCTATTTCTATTATCAATTGAGGATCAATAATATGATTGAGAAAATTATCGACTTTGAGTATTCCTTCTTTGGGAACAGTGGATAGTTCAAGGATTTTTTGTTGTAGTAATTGCATACGCACTCCATGGTTTAATTATTGACAGATAAAAAGTTTAATTTAAAAATATAAAGAAAGGGGGAAAAATAAACAAAGATGATACAGGTGAATAGATCAGAAAAATAACTTTATATAATCAAAGTAAAGCTTTTACGGAGCTTTGTAGAAACGTTCGTCCATATTACAAACATATAGGATTATAATTATTTATTTAGTGTAAAGGATATTTATTATTTTGTCAAGAGTAATTTTTGAAATAATTTTTTATGAGAATTACAAACTTTTGATAGGATGAGGACTGAGGAAGATTCGTTTTTCATTGATTTTAAAAAGATCATCGAAATCATAGGAATCATAAAGTAAAGTGAGATGATCTTCAATGAGTATCCCAACATAATAGATATCCCTATCGAAGTATAATTGATAAATCCCATGATTGGGAGAAAAGCTTTGATTGAAGGGTACAGCCCAAATTCTGGGGAAGTTTAAAGTTCTGCCATCTTTAGAAAAATGAGCGATGAGTTTAGCTTTTTTATTCATGACATCGTCAAAATAATAAATTCTCTGTCCTTTTACTTTTTGTAAAAACTCTTGATTTTGTTTACTCAGAAATTGTAAAAATTCTAACTCGCTCTTGTCCATAATACACCTCAATTTTGCTATGAGGGTGTACATTTTAAATGTAATAAAGCTCATAGCAAGTCTGTTTGGTAAAAATATCTCAAAAGAGCTGAAGTTTTAAATATTTCTATTTTAGTACTCAACACCATGGAAATTTACAGATTGCTATGAGCAATTATATAAATTTATCCATGGTGTGGATAAAAAACAAAATAAATGTGTACAAAAAAGGGTATCTGCATGCTTGACAAAAGTATCGTTGATACAAGTGTCTAAAAGCATGAGATAGAAACAAAAAACTTTCACAGTCTTTTGAAATATTTTTACCATTAGTATTATAACGTATGTTGAGATTTTAGTCAACAGTATTGAGGTATGCAAAATAAAAAAACTTGACAGAAACAGTGAAATTTGATAGGATAATATTATACTTTTATAT
>CAMRBT010000066.1 GCA_947040475.1 uncultured Brevinema sp. | reverse complement strand
TTAGAGTTATTATTGTTTGGTGTTCTCTCTCTTGAAGGAGTTCTTTCACCAGTTTTGTTCTCTGATCTTGGAGGACGAGGACTTGCTGTTCCTGTTTTCATCGATAAAGCAATTCTATGTCTTTTTTCGTCCATTTCAATGATTTTAGCAGTGATAATATCACCAGCTTTTACTACGTCCATAGGATTTTCTACATAACTATCGCTCATTTCAGACAAATGAAGAAGAGCAGTTTCTTTGATTCCCAAATCTACAAAAGCACCAAAATCTACGACGTTTTTGATTTTACCTGTTACGGACATTCCTACACGAAGGTCTTCAAATTTTTTGACTCCTTTTTGCATGATAGGACCTGGGAAATCTTCACGAGGATCTCTAGCTGGTTTTTGTAATTCTAAAACGATATCTTCTATTGTTGTTGTACCAACAGTATATTTTTTACACCATTCGTCCATTTGTGCTTTAGAAGGTTTGCCGTCTTTTAGGCTAGCAATGATCTCACGGGCAAGATCATAATTTTCTGGGTGAACCCAAGTATTATCCAAAGACTCAGGAGACTCAGGTACTTTTAGGAATCCAGCAGCTTGTTCAAATGTTTTGTCGCCCATACCAGGGATTTTTAGAAGATCCATTCTATTGGTAAAAGTTCCGTTTTTATCTCTATAGGTAATGATTTTTTTAGCAAGACTGACTTTGATACCAGAAACATATTTTAATAAAGAATAAGAAGCAGTATTGACATTTACCCCAACTCTATTTACCACAGATTCTACGGTTTCATCGAGAGATTCGCCGAGAGCAGTTTGATTGAGATCATGTTGATAAAGACCAACACCTATAGATTTTGGATCGATTTTTACTAATTCTGCAAGAGGATCTAATAAACGACGTCCAATAGAAATAGCACCACGAATACTTACGTCAAGGTCTGGGAATTCTTCTTTAGCGACAGGAGAAGCTGAGTATACACTAGCTCCATCTTCGGCGACGACAGTAAAAGGAATATCAATTTTGAATTCTTCTATTGTTTGAGCGACGATTTCTTGTACATCATGACT
Organism: uncultured Brevinema sp.; assembly: GCA_947040475.1. Lineage (GTDB taxonomy): Bacteria > Spirochaetota > Brevinematia > Brevinematales > Brevinemataceae > Brevinema_A. The sequence goes on along the minus strand of CAMRBT010000066.1, from coordinate 7,351 downwards.
ACCAGTACCATTACCAATAGCGATTAGCTCTATATTATATTTTTGTAATGCTGCCGCTATCACATTTTTGGAATCAGCAGCTGATTTGTGTTGATAAAAAGTAAAATCAGAAAGATATTTACCATTTTCATCTAAGGCAGTTACTTTAGTCCCTGTACGGATACCTGGATCAAAAGCAAGAATACGGGTACGCTTGATAGGAGCTTGAAGTAAAAGATTTTGTAAATTTACAGCAAAAAGATTTATACCATGGGTATCTGCTGTTGCAGTAAAATTAGAACGAATTTCTCTCAAGACAGCAGGAAGAAGCAATCTTTTCATACAATCGGTAATAGCATTTCTATGAAATTTATTAGAAACCGTATAACGAGAAAGCACTACATTGTAGACACTTTCTTCTTCTATATCGATTTTTACGTCTAGTTCTTTTTCTGTTTCTCCACGATTGAGTGCAAGAATTCTATGAGCTTTAACGGTAGAAAGAGGTTCTTTGTAGTCATAATACATACCATAAACACTAGTTTCTTTGTCTTTGTTTCCAGTGACTATTAATTGACTATGTTTAAGAATGTGGAGACGAGTAGCAGTTCTATTTTCTATGTCTTGTGATACTTTTTCTGCGATGATATCCATAGCACCTTGAAGAGCGTCTGCCGCTGTGATAATTTTGTGTTCTTCATTGAGGAATTCACTAGCTTTAGCGGTGATATCTGCTTCGGATGCTGTAGTGAGCATCAATTCTGATAATGGCTCCAAACCAGCTTCGATCGCTTTCATACCACGAGTTTTTTTCTTACGTTTGTATGGTGCGTAGAGATCTTCTAATTCTGTTTGAGTGGTACAAGCGTTAATATTTACAAGTAAATCATCAGTGAGTAAGTCTTGTCCAAAAATAGCTTTAGTGACTTCAATTCTTCTGGTTTCTAAGTTGACTAATGATTTGTTAAGATGTTCTATAGCACGAATTTCTGTTTCGTCCAAATTCCCTGTTACTTCTTTACGATAACGAGCAATAAAAGGCACCGTACAATCTTCTGCAAAAAGTGCTAGAGTAGCTTTTGTTTGAGTTTTAGAAATATTTAATTTTTCTGAAATTCGAGTACAAATATCTTCTTGATTGAGACCAAGAGATTCAATGAATTCTTCCGTAATAGGCATATGCCCTCCATGTAATTTGTATGTACAATAAACTGTCCTATATTGTACACTAAAAATAGAATTTTCTCAAATTTTATCAATCTAGTTTGTAGGATAATATTAAAAATGATAGCCAAGACTAAAACCATAATTGAGCATATGAAAATAAACAATGTTTCTTTGTAAGCCCAAATAAAAAGGATCTCCAGCAATAGGACTATACAAATATCCCACTGTAAAACCAACACTCATAGTTTTGTATTTACCGAATGAATAATGATAACGGCTATTAACCTCAAATCCTATATGATAAAAATTTTCTAATAAGCTAGATTTTGTAGGAGTGAATTTGGAGACAAAGAGAGCATTATGATAAGCTCCTTCAAACACAAACCCACCATTGACAGTAACATAAGAGCCTTTTTTATCTGTATTTCGCCAATCTCCAACAATTCCACCAACTCCAAAAAGAAATCCCATTTTAAGACTCTCCATATGAATTATAGGAAGTAGACTTGAAAAAGGTTCTGTGGACTTGCCTATAAAAAAAGAGGTTCTGAATTGAGTGTAAAGGTAAAAATTCTTAATACCGACAGGGATGATCCCCTCTAGATTTATCCACAGTGTAGGAACACTATGATTGGGAGCACCTCCACCCACACTAGAAACACTACCCATGGTAGATACGATAGCAAAGTAGGGAGATATAGAGGGTTGCTTTTTAATACTCTTAACATTAAGAGTATTAGTGATAACAGAGATATTAGTGATAACAGAGGTATTAGTGATATCAAGAGTGTTAGAAAATAAAAAAGGGGTAACTAAAAGTAAAAAAGCTAATAAAAGAGATGTTTTCATCAAGGTTCCATATAAAATATAAATAGAATATTAATTTATTTATTTTATACTATTTTATATTATATTTCAATCTTTAAAGATGAAATTTCTCTGATAATATGCTATAGTATTCTTATCTTGGAGGAAAAAAGTGGTGAATAAACAGAATATACTATTAGCTTTATTGTTGATTTTTATGAGTGCTTGTGGAGAACAAAACACATCTCAAAAACCTGTAATAGTAACAGGATTAACTCCTATTGCTTCTTTAATTAGAGTCATAGTAGGAGACGAATACGAAGTTCTTTCTATTATTCCAAATAATACGGATCCTCATTATTTTAATCTTAAACCATCTGATGCGATGATCTTAGCAAAAGCCAATACGATAATCGCCTTAGACGATCATTTTGATGGCAAAATATTAACTACGGCTGATAATACAAAAAAGATGTACTTATTGAATGGAGATACCGATAATTATAGTGATGAACATCATGGGCATGATCATAGCGGTCATGATCATACGAGCAATCCACATTTATGGTTATCCTATGAACATTTGGGTGATTTATCACAAAAAATCACTGAGATATTGATTACAGAATTCCCTGAAAACGAAACAGTTTTTCAAAATAACAATAAAGAATTTAATGATAGCTTGCAAAAATCTTATACACAAATAAAAAAACTGTACACAGATAGTGATAAGCAAATATTTGTTGTGCAAAGACATAGAGTTTGGGATTATTTATTAGAAGAATTGGAAATCAATCTTATTGCTACCGTATACGAATACGAAGGCGAACAAGTTTCTGTTAAAAAAATGGTTACTATTATTGATAAAATAAATCAAATACCAAATAAAGATCAGATTATTCTGATAGAAGATGCCTTTACAGAAGCTTCTACAGTTTTAAAGGCAATCTCAAAAGAAACAGGTGTGCAGATTAAAATTTTTAATCCTATGGGTATTCCTGAGAGCACAAATGAGAATCCTATTGATCTATTAAATTTTTATAGTGAAATATTAGTTAAGTAATTGAATTTATATGGATTGGGGAATCTTTATAATTAAAATGGTAGTGTCTAATGCAATTAAATGAAATCTCCATCACAAACATTATTACAGAATATCATGCTGGAAATATTCAAGAAAGTATACAACAGTTTCAAAACAGTGTAGTATTATATGTAAGAAATTGGCCTAAAAAACAATATTTCTGTGATGAAGATATTTGTCAAGATTTTGTTTTATATATTATTGAACATACAGAAGATATTTTTAAATCATACCCAAAAGATCTTAAAGTTACCTTTACCACTTGGTTTAATGCAGTTCTTTATAATAAATTCTGTGATTTTTCAAAAAAAGGAACTGTCCCTTCCCAAAATTATGTTTTGGGTGGAGAATTATTAGAAGATCAAATGGGTGAATTTATTGTAAATCATCTAGATGACGCTCAAGAATCGACGGTGTCGTGGGAAGAATTAGTACAAGATCTTTCTCCAGAAAATAGAAGTCTATGGCTTTTATATTATATGCCTCAGCATGTGGATGCTAAAACATTACATATTATTATAAAAATCACGGGTAAATCGTTATCAGAGGTCATGATCTATTATCAAGAAATTCTAAAAGTGCAAAATGATAATTATCAACAAAAAGAGCTTTATTTGACTATGATAAAAAATGTAGATCATAGTATTGCTCATCTAGAAAATATCTTAACAAAAAAACAGGACGATCCAGACAAGGGGTATCAACAAAAAATACTGCGTTTAAAAAATAGACGGAACAAACATATTAGAGCTCTAAAAAGATTGACTAATAATGTATTTAAAGTATTTATAAAGTTTTTTAAAGATTATAATACAGCTTATAGAACGGTAAAAAAGATTGATCTGCAAATGAAAAAGGTCTTAATAACAAAAAATCAGAAAATTAATATCTATTAAAATAATAGATGGGAAACATGGAATTAAACAACTATGATTTAGAGAACTTATTACTTTATCTGGAAAACAAACTTTCTGATAAAGATTCTCAAACAATCTCAAATGAATTATTAAATGACGAAGACAAATTAAATCATTTAATAGAACTGGCTAAAGTAAAATCTTATGCAGAAGCTAATATAAATAAAATATTATTTTCAAATATGGCAGACAAGTGGACTTCTTTTTGTACAGGGATGGTGGATCTTTTAGAAGAAAAAGAATTGAGTTTTCGTGGTCAAGAACAATCATATTGTTATAAATACAGCTTTTTTGATTTGCTAATTACTATTGTCCAAAATCAAAATAATCTTTGGGAAATTTATATAAATAATCCAAATAGCAAAATTTCTTATACTATCATAAATGATCAAGGTAAATCGATGAGTAGAAAAAAAAATGGTGATATACAACATGCGCAAATTACTATATCAGGTAATTATTATATATTGTTAAAAGATCAATCAGAAACTAAAATTTTAGAAATTAACATATAAAAGCCCCCTATAAATAGGAGGCTTTTTTTTATATCTTATTATATATCATTAGAAAAATCATTTTTTTCATGAGATGGAGGATCTATACCATAATTTAGACGATAGAGTCTTTCAAAACTTCTCACTAAAATTGCTTTTAAGAAGCTATTATTTTTATTTAATGATGTATCCTGAGGTGCTACCAAAGGTGTTTGTAAAGCACTTTCTAAGTCTAGAGAAAGTTTTTGTACATGTTGTGTCAATAAAACAACATTATCACAGGCTTCTAAAATATTATATAATTCAGAAGTGTCTGGTAAATGGTGATTGTGATCAGAAGGTGTTATCGATGTTTGAGGAGGTACGATTTCTACAATACCTTTACCTACCGCATAAGCTTTTCTAATAGATAAATTGGCATCTTTTAATTCTTCAAGAATGGCATTACCAATTTGGGAGCTTTTTTCAGCAAAATCTTTGACTCTATCAGAAATAGGAACAAAGTTTTTACCAGCATTACCAACACGGGCAGCTTCTATGGAAATATTAAGTGCTAAAATCCCTGCTTGGAATCCGTTTTCTGAGGATGCTTTTGCTAAAGAGGAAGCTCTTTCAGCACGAGTAAATAATCGTGATAACAGTTTTTGTATCATAAGGATTTTTTCTTGCGTTTGAGGATCTTGAGTATGAACAGTAGTGGTAGGCATAGTGAAATTTTGTAATTGTCCATAATAGATTCGTAATGCTTCTTTAATAGTGTTGGTTTTCATAGTAATATTTTTAGTTTCTACTATCAGCATATTCATTTTGCTAGAATAGGCATTAGGAATATTTATCTCATGAAGAGCTTGAGATAATTGAGAAGAGGGCATATTAAACTCTATATCTTGTAATTCTGTCCAAATATCTTCAAGAATATATTCATTTTTGGACAATATCTTTCTTTGTAAGTTTTTAGATATTAATAAAGTCATAATGATAAGCAGAAGCAATAGTAAACAACTAAGAGGGATAAAAACCATTGTTAATATCATTAGTATAGAATTATCTAAATAATTATTAGCTAATCTTTTTAGAAGATTCAATTGATCACTAAGATTTTGAAAATTTTCTACAGAGTTATTATTTGCCTTGAGATTTTCTTCAGAATAGAATTCTTTTCCAAGTTTTTCTAGTAATGTTGTTTCGGGTAAAGAATTAGGAATAATAGTAACAAATTCTTTTTGATTGCTAACAACCCATTGATTCAACAATGTTTTTTCATAATTTATTTCAGAAGCAATATTCTTTTGAGAATTGTAATATAATACGGAAGTTGCCTCTGTACCAATTTCTGAAAAATCAAGAATTTGTTTGTCCATTGCTTTTATTTTATCATTATTTGTATTGTATACAATCATAAAAGCAATATTGAAAATGAAAAATAGAGTCCATGAAAAAATAATTTTTTTTATTGCACTAGAAACAAAGATTTTAATGTTGTCATAAGCCATAAAATAATACTCCAAATATATAGATATACCATGTATATCGGACTTTTATAAAAAGAACTTGATTTTTGATGTAAATATATTGAAATTATTTATATTCCTTAGTATACTATCAAAACAAATGATTTAAATAAGGGAGTTAATACCAATGAAAAACAAATATTTAGCGATATTTTTTCTGAGTGTGTTTATCATTAAGGACGAAGGTTTTGCAGATACTATGGTAATGAACCCAAATAAAACCACCCCACTTTCTGCTGTTTACAAATTAACAAAAACTAATTCTGTAGATATCGAAGTAACTATTAAAGGCAAAACTCCAGAAATGGATATAAAGCATATATTTTTAACAGGCACAATAAAGGATATTCCTATACATGGTTTGTATCCAGATATGACTAATACTGTTATACTAAAGATTGCTGATAAAGAAATCACAAATTTTTTAATAACAGAAAAGGTTGAATTTAAGAAGGGGAAAGTATCTGTGGATCTTTTACCTACTCCAGATCCTGCAAATCAAGATCTTTATTTTGTTAATCATATACGCTATAACTTACCAGAAGATGATAGAAATTTTTTAATCGCTTATGATAGAAAGGGAGATATTAGATATTTAAACTACAATCATAAATTACATTATATGTTTCAAACAGATCAACAAATATTGATGAAAAACAACAATGGCATCTTTGATCTGCTTAATAATAGATTTGTCAACTATAAAGGAACATACGATATTCAAACGCACCATGATTCTTTATTTTTAAATAATAATAAACACTTAGTTTTGGCTGATTCAAAATGGGGTATAGAAGATAGAATTGTAGAATTTGATGACAAGGGCGAGATCTTAAAAGATCTTAGTTTTGGTAGTTTATTCCGTGATATCATTACTTCTTCTCAAGAAATAAAAATAATGAATAAAATTATTTTTGATAGTTCTAATATTTATTCCAAAAACGGTAAACGTAAAGGAATAGATTGGGCTCATGCTAACTCTGTAGTTTATGATGAAGAACAGGATATTATGTATTTTTCTTTGCGTCAACAAGGTGTTCTTGCTGTAGACTACAGTGAATGGAAATTAATTTGGTGGATGACGGATAATACCCTAGATACGATTCATGATGGTGTTCCTAATAGAGGAATGAATTTTTTAGATTTAAAATCTTTAGAGCCTTATAGAGTAAAAGGTGATGCTGTGCTGAATGGACCTAAAAATCAACATGCTCTCTTTTTATTCAAAAATGGCAATCTCGGTATGTTTGATAATGTAGGTGATGCCGAAAAGAGTGATAAAGGATCTCGGTATATAGAGTACCAAATCACGGGGACTCCTAATAATTGGCAAGCAAAATTAGTGAGAGAATACAAAGATGACAGTCTCTATTCTCAGATTACTTCTGATAT